>NZ_WOWT01000039.1:0-30929 GCF_009746545.1 Oceanobacillus sp. AG | reverse complement strand
ACCAAAAGTGGAGGTGTTTTTCTTTTTTATAGTAGGCAGATGTCAAGGTCCATAATGAATTTCCAAAAGTACTTTACCAGATAAAGGTTAGATGTCATTTTTACTCTGCGAAAGTTGAGTTATTATAATAATCTTATGAAGGAGGGAATAAGCGTTGCTGAAAAATATGATTTGTTTCTGAGTGGCTCCCTTCATCAGATTATGAATTGGTTGAGGCTCCTAAGAATTCATTAACGGGGGGATTTACCCGTTCGGGGGAAGTTTATAGCGAAACTTGGATTGCTGTACAAAAGAAAAATTAACATGTAACAAAAAATGTCTTTAGTATTAGACTGGGTTGATCGCAATCCAGTCCTCTAACTGTTTAAGATTAATTCCATTAATAACTAGGAATTTAGTTTTGAAATATATGGTAAGATTAATTGAGTTAGAATAATTAATAAATATAGAATTAAGGGGGAGAAAGTGATGATTATTAGAAAAGCTAGTACAACTGATGCAAAAAAATTAGCTAATCTTATAAAGGAAGTCGAAAAAAATTCAAAATATATGCTCTGGGAATCTGGTGAAAGAGAAGTTCAGGCAGAGAGCCAATTGGAAATGATTGAAAGCATACAAGCAAGTGAAAATTCTACGATATTTGTAGCAGAAAAGGAGCAGGATTTAGTGGGTTATCTTTTTGCAATAGGTGGAAAGGCACGAAGAAATAAGCATTCCGTTTATATCGTTGTCGGCATATTACAAGCCAAGAGAGGACAAGGAATTGGTACAAAACTATTTTATCGGTTGGATCGTTGGGCACGGGATAGGAATATTCGAAGGTTGGAATTAACTGTGGTTACGAAGAATGATACAGCTCTTTCATTATATAGAAAAGCAGGGTTTGAAATAGAAGGGACCAAAAGGCATTCCTTGCTTATAGGTGATGAGTTCATGGATGAATATTATATGGCAAAATTATTATAGACAAGCTCGATTCTGCATATGTGGGATCGAGCCTTTTTAAGCTTAATTTTAGAAAATGGGATTGACATTTATCTGAAGGTGTTATATGGTTAATTACATAAGTAATTAACCAACTAAGGAATGAACTTAAATGAAGAAAAAACTAGATGATAGCAAGCCAATTTTCATGCAGATAAAGGATTTAATTGAGGATTCGATTATGGATGAATCCTATCAGACGGGGACCAGGGTACCATCAACGAATGAATTTGCTGCCTTTTATCAAATTAATCCTGCAACCGCTGGAAAAGGGATTAATGAGTTGGTCGGAGAAGGAATATTGGTTAAAAAGAGAGGGGTGGGCATGTTTGTTACCGAAACAGCAAAAGAGATTGTTATGGAGAAAAGGAAACAGACTTTTTATGACAATTACATGCTACCACTCAAAGAGGAAGCAAAAAAGCTTCAGATTAAAGATGAAGAACTTATAGAAATGCTGCAAAGGAAGGATGAAGGATATGAAGATTGAAGTGAATAATTTGAGTAAGAAGTATGGAGAAAAGTATGCATTAAATCATGTATCTTTTGCCCTCGAGAAAAATAAAATCTACGGTCTGCTTGGGAGAAACGGTGCCGGGAAAACGACATTCATGAATATTCTTAGTGGCCAAATTATGCCATCGAGTGGAGAAATAAAAATTGCTGGTGAAAATCCATTCGATCAGCAAGAATTGACGGAATCGATTTGTCTGATTAAGGAATCCAATAACTTCCCCAAAGAACTGAAAATCAAAGATGTGTTAAAGATATTTTTTTACTTTTATCCGAATTGGGATTACTCCTTTGCAGAAGATTTATTAAAAGAATTTAATCTAACACCTCGATTAAAAGTAAAAGCATTATCCAAAGGGATGGAGTCTGCTTTAGGTATCACGGTTGGCTTAGCGAGCAGGGCCCCGATTACCGTTTTTGATGAACCATATATTGGAATGGACGCGCCGTCACGGAAACGATTTTATGAATTATTGTTAGAAGATTACGAGGATTATCCAAGAACAATCATCTTTTCCACCCATTTAATTGATGAGGTGAGTTTAATATTTGAAGAGGTAATTATCTTGCAGGAAGGCTTGGTCGTTTTGCAGGAGGATTCAGAGGTGTTAAGACAACAAACGGTAGCCGTGTCTGGACCGACGGAAAAAGTAGATCAATTTTTACAAGGTAAAGATGTGATTGAACTCAAAAGTCTGGCAGGAAATTCAATGGCCTATGCCTTTGGTACTAGCGAAGAAGCGAAAGATTTCGGATTAGATGCAGAAGCGGTACCGATACAGGAATTAATGATTCATTTGACAGAAAAGAAAGGGGCGCACGCATGAATAACCAAGTGAAAGGACTTATTTATTATTATACACAAGACATGAAGTATCATGTGAAGATCTTTTGGACGATTCTAATTGCGATTATCGTTGCGACTAGTATTATGGCTTATTTCTTGATGGGCATAGAAGGGAGCAGATTTTATTGGGCGTTCCCGTTTGCAACGTATACGAATGTCGCAATTATTGCTTTTCAAAGTGTTAAAAAGGATATTCCTTTTGGATTGAAAATGGGAGCGATTCGGAAAAACATTTTTCTGAGCTATGCCTATTTCTTCTTTTGCTATTCCCTATTAATGGCGATAGCGGCTAATACCTTGCAGACAATTTTAGAAGGGCTGCTTAACGTCTTCGGTGTTACAAACTATATTTTTGGACATCCGGCTATGCTGCTGACAGATACGTGGTTGACGAGAACAGTTATTGATACATTCATTATGTTCTTTCTTATGGCCTTACTATTATTAGTCGGATTAATATTTTACCAATCTGGTTTACTAGGTGGAGGAATTACATTAGGAGCAATACTAGTCGTAATCTTGTATGGTCTTTTTCAGGGCTGGTTAATTGAAGCATTTGCGAATATTTTATCTGATGCATCCATGCTGACTTTTGCAACGATTTTCGTAATCGGCATTGGTTTATATCTCTTTAGTTATCTGTTTATACAGAGGGTGACTGTTGTGAGGAAGGTGTAAAGTAGAGCACAGAAACTTTAGTTTTTGGAACGCTCGAAAATTAAATGAAGGGGAACAATGAAATTATGGAGTATTTGTAAATTATAACTTGACATTTATACAATAATAAGATATTGTTTACAACAATTTAATATCCAATTTGATGACGAAAACGAGTAATTATGGAATCTTATCTACAGAGAGTTGACGAATTGCTGAGAGTCAATGGTAAGTCCGTAATGAAAATCCTTTCCGAGAAGCAAAGTTGAATGGAATTAAACTTTGACGGCATCCTACCGATAACCAGGACACGTATGATAGTACGTAGTGTATTTAGCAAGTAAAAAAACCACCACTGCGATGGTTTTTTATTTTGTTTAAAGGCGAGTTAAATAGGAGCTCGATTCTACGTAGGTGGAATCGGGCTTTTTTAATATTAAATGAGGTGATATTTTGAAGGAAACAAATGTCGAGAGGGAATTAAGAATACGTAAAAAATGGGAGCGGGAGAAAACTTTTCAACATTCAATCTCTAATCGCGAGGGGAAAGAGACGTATGTTTTTTATGAAGGGCCGCCGACAGCTAACGGATTACCCCATGCAGGTCACGCACTTGGCAGAACCATCAAAGATTTTGTAGCAAGATATAAGACGATGTCAGGATATCAAGTATTAAGAAAGGCGGGATGGGATACACATGGTTTACCTGTCGAGTTAGAAGTTGAAAAGCAGTTAAACATTCGTGGGAAGGATCAGATTGAAGCGTACGGGATTGAAAATTTTATCCAAAAGTGTAAAGAGAGTGTTTTCACTTATGAAAATGAGTGGAGAGAATTCACCGAAGAACTTGGGTATTGGGTAGATATGGATGCCCCTTATGTAACGTTGAACAATGAATATATTGAGTCTGTTTGGAATATCTTATCGATTATCCATCAGAAAGAATTGTTGTATAAAGGACACCGGGTTGTTCCGTATTGCCCAAACTGTGAGACTTCTCTAAGCTCACATGAAGTTGCACAGGGGTATAAAGATGTATCAGATCTATCTGTAACCGCAAAATTTCGTTTGAAAGGGAAGGAAAACGAATATTTTCTAGGTTGGACAACAACGCCATGGACGTTACCAGGTAATGTTGCACTTGCTGTGAATCCGAATATGAACTATGTAAGAGTCAGAGTTGAAGAAGATATATATATTTTGGCAGAGTCTTTGGCACCTATGGTTTTAAAGGGAAATTATGAGATATTGGATGTGTTAAAAGGAAAAGAATTGATTGGTCTTTCATATGAAGCCATTTTTAATTATGTCACAGTAGATAAAGGATATCGTATTATTGGAGCGGATTTTGTAACGGAAAATAGTGGAACTGGTATTGTTCATTTGGCTCCTGCACACGGGGAAGATGACTATGAGGCAATCAAGGATTATGGATTTGACTTTGTAAATGTTGTTGATACAAAGGGGCGGTATAAGGATTATGTCACTCCGCTTGCAGGGCAATTTGTGAAAGATTGTGATGTCGAGATTATAAAAATGCTTGCCAAAGAAAATCTTTTATTCGATAAGAAAAAATATGAACACAGCTATCCTCATTGTTGGCGGTGTGATAGCCCACTTCTTTATTATGCCATGGAAGGCTGGTTTATTAAAACAACTGCTGTAAAAGAAAAAATGAAAGCAAATAACCAAGAAGTGGCTTGGCACCCGCCCCATATGAGAAATGGAAGGTTTGGGAACTTTTTGGATAACATGGTTGATTGGAATATCGGACGCAACAGATACTGGGGAACTCCGTTAAACGTATGGACTTGTGAGGGTTGTGGCGCTGAAAAAGCCCCACACTCTATAAATGAATTAAGAGACCTTTCTACCGAGGAGTTACCTGAACATATTGAGTTGCATAAACCATACGTGGACCGGATATACCTCAGATGTTCTTGCGGAGGTGTAATGATTAGAACGAGCGAGGTAATCGATGTGTGGTTTGATAGTGGTTCGATGCCATTTGCTCAATATCATTATCCATTTGAAAACGAAGCATTATTTCAGAAACAATTCCCAGCGGATGTAGTTATTGAAGGAGTTGATCAAACAAGAGGCTGGTTCTACAGTCTATTAGCAGTTTCCACTTTATTTACCGGCCAGTCACCATATAAACGAGTTCTTTCTTTAGGCCATATTTTAGATGAACATGGGCAAAAGATGTCTAAAAGCAAAGGGAATGCATTGAACCCTGCTGAGCTGATACATGAATTCGGCGCTGATTCATTAAGATGGGCGTTATTAGCCGACAGTTCGCCTTGGAATAATAAACGCTTTTCTAAACAAACAGTGAGTCAGGCAAAATCTAAAGTTATCGATACACTACAAAACGTATATTCGTTTTATTCCATGTATGCCAAGATAGATCAATTTGATGCCCGAAAAGATTTCGGCGGCAAACAGAACGTGCTTGATAAGTGGATTCTTTCACGCTTAAATACGGTAATAAAGGAAGTTACTCAAAGCTTAGAAGAATATGAAATTACGAGGGGTGCAACATCGATAGCATTATTTATCGATGAGGTAAGTAATTGGTATGTGAGAAATTCCAGACAGCGTTTCTGGAGCAGTGGAATGAGTGATGATAAACGAGCGGCTTTTAGCACTTTATTTGAAGTGTTAACGAAGCTCATGCAACTCATGGCTCCTTACACTCCATTTATTACAGAAGATATTTATTCCGAGTTAGTAGAAGATAGCGTTCATTTATCTGACTATCCTTCACCAGACGGGACAAAGATCGATCAACAATTAGAGAAAGATATGGATGCGGTATTACAAATAGTTGAACTTACAAGATCGATCAGAAATACAACAGGGATAAAAACGAAATTACCTCTGGCCCAACTGGTTATCATTTTAAAAGAAGAATTTGCTTCATTACAATTGGAAAAGTACGCTTCTATTATACGGGATGAATTGAATGTGAAGGACGTCATATTTAATGTAGATGAGCGTGCATATCTACAATACAATCTAAAATTAAACTTTTCCGTGGTTGGTCCAAAGTTAGGTAAGTACGTTGGTGAGGTAAAAAATAAGGTCGAGGCGCTAACTGATAAACAGAAAGAAAAAGTTGTTGAAGAAAAAGAACTGAAGTTACCGTTAAGTACAGGAGAAATGGTAACACTTACTTTAGGTGATTTAATAATCGAGAAAAAAGGCAGATCCAGTTTTGAATTATTAGAACGAAATAATATTACTGTTTTATTAGATACGGAACTGACGCAAGCATTAAAAGAAGAAGGATTGGTTAGGGAATTTATTCGTGCTGTTCAATCGTATCGGAAAGAGTTGAATCTTCCTGTTGAGTTAAGAATAGATCTTTTTATCCAAGCTAATCCGGAACTTCAAAAAGTATTAGTTAAGTTTGATGACTTGCTGCATGAAAATCTAATCGTTCAATCGATTAATTTTGAAGAAAAGCCAAAAATGAGGCGTTTTGAAGTGGAAGGAAATGAAATTCAACTGTATATTGAATCATAATTAAAAAATATCAAAGAGACAATGCTGCTTCGTTTCTTTGGTATTTTTGTTGAAAAGAAAGATAAATTTCCTCTAAATTTAACTTTCGTAGTCTGAAACATTGAGCTATCCCTTGGTATAATTAGTGCAACCAGTAATTCATTATAGTTATGGAACGATCCCAAAACTTCAATTGAGTGATTAGAGGATTCTAATGACTCGTTTGAAGGTGATTCGAGTTCATTCGAGTGAATAGCGGGGCTCTAATCGATCGAATGCAGCAGATTCCAGTCCGCTCGGGTAAATAGAGGAGCCCCATTCCCGTTTGAACAAGATCCTAGTTCACTCGGGCTGAAAATCTTATCAGCATCTGAAAACACTTACTTTGCTTGAATTCACTACTAAAGCTGTCCGTTTATGGTATTGAACTCTTCGTACAGTGGTTAAGAGCAATTTTATGAAGTTTATCAGTGCAAAAATTGAGTTTATAATAGAATGTTGAGGGAGAAAAATGGTGAACAGATTAAATCTCATCACATTCGGCACAAAGGATATCATCAAATCCCACAATTTTTTCAAACATCCTTATATATAGACTATTATATAGACTATAAAAATGTCCTAATCTTCTTCAAGCAGTCTTCAACAATCTCTTCTGGTGCATTTTCAATAGTTTCAGAATTTCTAGCTTTGAAATCTAAATTTTTTAGTTGATCCGTTTTAACGACACCATTTACCTTTAAATCATCAGGCAATCTAACATGAAATCCCCATTTATTTACATCCTATTGAAGAGCGATAAATCCTTTGAAATCCTTCGATATATGTTGTATTTAAGTATACATTCTTTAAAGGATTGTTTATGCTCCTTAAAACCCTCTGAAGATTTTTTATAACCCGCTATGTCTAGAAACTAACTTTAAACTTATCCTCAAAACTTGACGCGTGTCAATTACTCCCTTTGGATTCTTCGGTATGATAAAGGCAGAAGATAACGCAATACTAAATATACCAAAAAGGAGAGATGAAGATGTTTATACGCTGGATTAATAAAGCTAAAAAACAAATTACGTTTCTATCAGGAGCATCGTTAATTCTCGCGCTTATTATTCATTATTTTGGTCCCTACGAGCTGAGGCAAGCAATCTTAGTGTTCGCTACAGTTTTAGCAGGAATTCCAATTTTCATTAAAGCGTACCAGGCCGTAAGAATGCGGGTGTTCAGCATTGAACTTCTTGTCACGATTGCCGTCATCGGCGCTCTATTCATTGGTGAGTTTGTTGAGTCAGCTGTCGTGACGTTCTTATTTTTATTCGGGGATTACTTGGAAACACGTACACTGGAGAAGACCCGCCGCTCATTGAAAGACCTTGTCGATATGGCACCACAGGAAGCAACGGTTATCCGTAACGGCGAGACAGAGACAATTCCAGTGGAAGATGTCGTGGCAGGTGATCGCATCATCATTCGTTCCGGGGGAAAAGTGCCAGTAGACGGAAGGGTCGTTTCTGGGCAAGCCTTTCTGAATGAAGCCGCAGTCACCGGGGAATCTGTACCGGTATCAAAGCGTAACGATGATCAAGTGTTCAGTGGAACGATTGTTGATAATGGATATATTGAAATGATTGCGGAACGAGTCGGGGATGACACGACGTTTGCGAAAATCATTGAGTTAGTTGAAGAAGCTCAGGAGTCCAAATCAAAAACACAGAAATTCTTGGATAGATTCGCCAATATTTATACACCGGCAGTTGTTGTTTTATCGATACTCGTTTACCTGATAACAAGGGATCTGCATATCGCGATTACATTCTTAGTTGTCGCTTGTCCTGGTGCCCTCGTAATTGGTGCCCCGGTATCGAGCGTAGCGGGGATCGGTAATGGCGCAAGAAACGGCGTTCTCGTAAAAGGTGGAGAAGTGATGGATAACCTCTCCAAAGTAGACACCCTTGTCTTTGATAAAACGGGTACACTAACGAAAGGAAAGCCGGAAGTTACGGATATTAAAACGTTCGGTAATTATGATGAAGTGACATTATTACAGCTTGTAGCTGAAGCGGAAACAATCTCTGAACACCACTTGGGTCAAACGATTGTGAAGGAGGCTCAAGCAAGAAATCTTGAATTAACAAGAGAGCCGGAAAGTAGTGAAGTCATTAAAGGGGGCGGAATCAAAGCTACCGTTGGCGATTATACGCTTGCAATTGGTAACCGTAAATTGATGAATGCAGAAGGAATCCACATACCGGAAGAAGTGGCAATTTATCAAATTAACCAAGAAAAGGCAGGAAATACCGCTATTTTCGTAAGCATCGATGGTGCGATAGCAGGAATATTCTCCATTGCAGACCAGATTAGAGAGGATGCTAAAGCTGCACTAGCTGAAATGAGACGTAATGGTGTGAAGAAAATTATCATGCTGACGGGTGACAACAAACATGCAGCAGAACTTGTCTCCAACGAGTTGGGCATTGATGTGTTTTATGCAGAATTGTTACCAGAAGACAAAGTAAAGTATGTGAAAAAGTTGAAGGAATCCGGTCACGTTGTCGCCATGGCCGGGGACGGAATCAACGACGCACCGGCGATTGCTACTGCAGATATCGGGCTTGCGATGGGAGAAGGAGGGACGGATATATCAATGGAAACAGCAGATGTCGTCTTGATGGCAGATAAATTGTCGCAGTACTCCCACGCTTATTCTTTATCAAAAGCGACAATTCGTAATATGAAGCAAAACACATTCCTTGCTGTCGGAGTCGTGTTCCTTCTCTTAATAGGAGTACTTGCAGGAGTAATCAATCTAGCGTCAGGAATGTTCATCCATGAAGCAAGCGTACTTGCGGTAATTTTAAATGCGATGCGACTAATCCGTTTCAACAAGAAGAATCAAGAAGTCAAAGAAAGTCTTAAAGCAAAACTAGTTTAATGGAGTCAGCGAATAGAAACGATTTCCTGCGAGCAGAAAATATCAAAGAAAAAATTTAAAAACTTGACGTAGGTCAAAGAAAGAATATGGGATACAGGATATGATAAAGGTAGAAAATAACAAAGGAGAGATGAATAATGACAACAGTTAAATTTCAATTGGAGCCCCTCACTTGCCCAACATGTATTAAAAAGATTGAAACAGGTTTAAACAGAATCGATGGTATAGAAGAAGCGAAAGTGATGTTCAACTCAAGTAAAGTAAAGGCAACGTTTAATGAAGAACAGGTTAGTGCTGATGACATAAAGGAAACAATAGAAAAATTAGGTTACGCTGTACTGTAATAAAGTAAAATACAAGCAACTCACCTGGTTTTGTTAGGTGGGTTGCTATTTTAGTTGCTGGAAAACCTTTCTAATGGTATAGTTAAATTATAATTACTATAAAGTAATAACGTATATAGTTTGTTTTATTAAATTCTCCTCAAGAAAGGATACTTAATATGTTCAACTACCTAATCAAAAGCCGTCCTGGCCAGTTTCTTCTCGTTGGTATTTTCTTTATTATTCTTGGATTTATATTCGCGCCGTTTATTGAAATCGTGAGTCGTCTATCATTTTATGCAGCGATATTCTTTTTAGGATTCTTTGCTGCGAAAAGTGCAGTAGTGGATACCATTCAATCGAAATCTCCCAATGTAGACTTACTTATGATTTTAGCTGCGCTTGGTGCGGTTCTTATTAATTATGAATCGGAAGGAGCGATTCTTTTACTCATTTTCGCCGGAGCAGAGGCGCTTGAAGATTATGCATCAGCTAAATCGACCAATGCTATTTCCGAGCTTATGTCACAAGTTCCATCAACTGCGCAAGTTTTAAAAGATAATGGGGAAGTTGTTGAGATTCCGACAGACGATTTAAACATAGGAGATACGGTTGTTGTATCAAAAGGAGAGCTTATTCCCATTGATGGTATCACAGACCGGCAAACAATGGTAAACGAAGCTGCGTTGACTGGAGAATCTGTTCCTGTTAGTAAAGAAAAAGGAGATGAAGTTTTTGCAGGAACAATTAATGAAGGGCATGCTTTTCATCTTGAAGTGAACAAATTAAGTAATGAGACAGTATTTTCCAATATTATACGGATGGTTGAAGAAGCACAAAATCGGCCGTCTAATGTATCTAAATTTATTGACCGGATTGAATCGAAATATGTGATCAGTGTGTTGGTTGGAGTCCCAATTTTTATTTTTATCCTTTACGCATTTAATGATTTTACTTTCCAAGAAGCATTTTATCGTGGGATGGTTATGTTGACGGTAGCAAGTCCATGTGCGCTTGTAGCATCGGCCACTCCGGCTACCCTCAGTGCAATCAGTAATGGGGCAAGGAATGGTGTGTTATTTAAAGGTGGGGCGGCAATGGAAGCACTGAGCACGATGGATGTGCTTTATAGTGATAAAACTGGTACGCTCACACATGGCGAATTTGAAGTTGTTGATTATGCAGCACAAGAGGATATATTAAGTGAAGTCGTATATATGGAGCAACAGTCCAGTCACCCGATTGCAAGGGCGATTGTAGACACGTTCAATTATTTGGATTTGAACCAGGTTGATCGGAATGAACCGGTTGAAGAAATGGCTGGTTCCGGGATGAAAAAAGGTGAAATTCAAATCGGAAAACCTTCTGTATTTGATCAGTATGAGGATATACATAATTACCGGAAGAAAGCGATTGACGGAAATACGAATATTTTTGTAGGAAAAAATAACAAAATCGTCGGCTACTTCTCTCTTGCTGATCGCGTGCGGAAAGAATCTGCCGAAGCGGTGGCGGGATTCCAAAAGGAAGGGATCCGTGTTGCCTTGCTTACAGGAGATAACGAAACGGTTGCGAAGAAAGTCGCAGATGAAGTCGGTGGAGTGGATTATGTTGCATCATGTCTGCCGGAAGACAAAATTAAATACATTCATGAGAGCCAGCAAGCAGGTAAAATTGTTGGGATGATTGGGGATGGGATCAACGATGCGCCAGCTCTTGCCAATGCGGAAATCGGAATAGCGATGGGGAGTGGTTCATCCGTTGCCATGGAATCCTCCGATGTTGTCATTGTAAAAAATAACTTGGCTAAACTATTTTATAGTTTCAAGCTAAGCCACAGATTAAATCGAATTATTGTTGGGAACGTCGCTTTTTCCATTGGGGTGATTCTCGCCTTGGTCATCTTGAATCTATTTGGATTATTGAATTTGCCAATGGCGGTGTTATTCCATGAGGGATCCACAATTCTAGTAATCTTAAATGGATTACGCTTATTAAGACAAGGAAAGCAGAAAAAATAGAGCTGGAAGCACGGCTTGCTTATTAGTATGAAATAGGGTTAAGGAATTAATTTTTCTTGACTCTTTTTTCTTGCTTTCCAGTATGAATTCCAAGTTGATAAAGTGAAACTTCATTCAGTGGGGGTTTCCTTACCTCCGCCACTGAATGTTAGTTGAACAGAATCAGGGATTTACGGACTATCTATCCCCCACCTTCACATGTTGGGCTTCCCTCCTGTTTAGAGGTGGGGGTATTATAGACCGTTAATGCGTGATAAACATCATAATAAAAAAGAAAGCAGAATGGTTTCTTCTGACCATCCGCTTTCTTATATTATTGTAATACCCAATGTCCGTCCGATACTTCTTTTAAAACACCCCCCTTAATATGGAAATTGCGTCGTTCAATATTTCTGTTCAATCTAACCGATTCGATTGCAGGATTCGGAACAGGGACAGCGTCTAAAAGAGATTTCGTATATGGATGGATAGGATTACTGTATAACTCCTCACTCTCGGCAAGTTCGATAATTTTTCCAGCATTCATGACTGCTATTCGGTCACTTATATGTTTAACAACTGACAAGTCGTGGGCGATAAATAAATAAGTAAGTCCGAATTTTTTCTGTAAATCCTTCAGCAAGCTGACAATTTGAGCTTGGATCGATACATCAAGCGCAGATAAGGGTTCATCACATACAATGAATTTGGGCTCAACTGCCAGTGCACGGGCAATCCCGATTCTTTGTCGCTGTCCGCCGGAGAACTCATGTGGATAACGCATCGCATGTTCCTTTTGTAACCCTACGAGCTGTAATAATTCCTCCACACGTTCTCTCCGTTCTTTTTTTGTGTTATATAATTTATGGATATCCATTGGTTGACCGATAATATCCAATATCTTCATTCTTGGATTGAGAGACGCATATGGATCCTGAAAAATAATCTGAATTTCCTTTCGAAGCTGTTTCATTTCTTTCGTGTTCATCCGATTAAGTGACATGCCCCTGTATAAAATATCGCCGCCAATCCCTTTTTGTAATTGTAATAAAAGTCTACCTGTAGTCGATTTACCTGAACCGGATTCTCCTACCAAACCTAGTGTTTCACCGGGATGAATCGAAAAGCTAATAGAATCAACCGCTTTTATTGAGCGACCTGCTCCCATGGGAAATTCTTGTGTTAAATCCTGCACTTCGATTAGTGGTTGATCGGGCTGGATATCTTTAGGTAACGTAATATGTCCTTTAGGTTCTTTTTTAGCATTAATTTGTGGTAATGCATTTAAAAGCTTTTTCGTATATGGATGCTTCGGAGCGGAAAATACTTTCTCAATCGTATTTTGCTCCACAACTTCTCCATCTTTCATAACGATGACCCTGTCACACATTCCAGCGACAACCCCAAGGTCATGTGTAATCAATATAATAGAAGTGTCAAATTGCTGTTGCATTCTTTTCATTAATCGTAAAATCTGCGCTTGAATTGTCACATCAAGTGCTGTTGTCGGTTCGTCAGCGATTAGTAACTTTGGCTGACAAGAGAGTGCCATTGCTATCATGACACGTTGTCTCATCCCGCCGGAAAATTCATGAGGATATTGATTGTAGCGTTCCTCTGCATTGGTAATGCCAACCATTTTCAGCATATCAATCGTTCTTTTCTTTGCTTCAGCAGATGAAAGTTTTTGGTGCTTCCGAAGGGTTTCATCAATCTGTTTTCCAATCCTTATCGTTGGGTTCAAGGAAGTCATTGGGTCTTGGAAAATCATGCTAATATCATTTCCTCTAATGGTGTCCATCTGCTGAACTGTATACTCGGAAATTGGCTTATCGAAAAATTGAATATTACCAGCGGTCATTAAAGAAGGAGGAGATGGCAATAGCTTCATAATTGAACGGGCAGTAACACTTTTACCAGACCCTGATTCTCCAACGATTCCTAGAGTCTCTCCCTTATGTACATCAAATGTTATTCCTTTAACAGCCTCCGTTACTTTATTTTGGGTTATAAAGGAAACGTGTAAATCATCTACTTGTAAAATTTTCTCCATTATGATTACCCTCATTTTTAAATAGTTATAATTGAAATTATGTAGTCTTAATATATTGACTTCTTGTAGATTACATTTTATGCTATTGAATAGTATACTAAATCTCTAGGGATAATCAAGATTAATGCAAAGAGGGTGATTTGACTGCCTAAACTTAAAGAGAACGGCATTGCTGTAACTTACCGCAATTTGAGTGAAAGTACTTTATTTAGTTGTTTGCTATTTTTGTCAGGTTTGCTTATTCATATATTTACCGGGATTGCTTATTTGACAGGGGCAAGAAATAAGGAGTATGAACAAGCCCTGCAAAAGAAAATTAACATAAAGAAAGAATCTTCTACATATCTTAGTTTGTTGGAACGTTATAAACAACAATATAAAAATAAACAACAATTTTTCCGCCGCCCGGTGAATGAAAAAGAAATGAACGATGAAGCGGCTAATTTGGCAAATGAACGGATCCAAGAGATGGCGGAGAAAGAATTAGCTACTGAAAATATAACGAGAGAAAATTACGCTACCTTTTTTGGAAAATGTCTTGAAAAACCACTTTTCATTATAGTTACTTTCATCCCGGGAATTTTAATGTATTTATTGTTATTGGTTTATCCGAGACCAATGATTCGATACATTGCGGAACGACTCGTACAAACCCTTTTTGTAATTATTTCTGTGATTATTTTTGTGTTTACCATCTTACACTTTTCACCAACGGATCCGGCCGCGAACATATTGGGAGAAGCAGCAACAATGGAACAACGTGAGGCTTTTAATCAACAATACGGATTGGATCAACCATACATTGTGCAACTGTGGGATGCAATAAAAGGAATTCTTACATTTGATTTGGGCAGTTCTTATACCGGAAATGAAAATGTCATAAAAACCATTAGTGATCGTTTTCCGATCACGCTAACTATTGCAACATGGTCACTATTAATGTCAGTCATTATAGCTTTACCGGTTGGAATAATATCTGCAGCCAAACGGAATTCATTTTGGGATTATAGCTTTATGTTTATTGCCTTGATAGGTTTATCGATTCCAAACTTTTGGCAAGGACTTATTTTCATCTTAACGTTTGCTATAAAGTGGAATATACTACCTGCAACCTATTATCCAGGTAATATGGCTTCGATTATCATGCCAGTTATTGTACTTGGTACAGGCTTGACTGCTTCCGTTGCGCGGATGACTCGTTCATCTATTTTAGAGGTTATTAGTGAGGACTATATTGTGACAGCAAAGTCAAAGGGACTATTGCCGAGAAGTATTTTTATGAACCACGCTCTTCGAAATGCGATGATTCCGATCATAACAATTATCGGTCTTCAGTTTGGTGGGATGCTTGGGGGTGCGGCAGTCACAGAGAAGGTCTTCAATATTAGTGGGTTAGGTAGTTATATTGTGGATAAACAATTCATCCCGGACATTCCTTCTGTTCTTGGAGGAGTCGTCTATATTGCGATTGTTATATCGATCGTGAATTTAGTTGTTGATATTTTATATGCTTTCCTGGATCCAAGAATCCGTTCGGAAATGAAGAAAACGTAACGAGGTGGAAAAAAGTGACATTGCCAAAAACTTTTATACTTAAAAACTCACAAGAATACAAGCATGCTCATTTTGCCTTTGTTCTCTCTCTAACATTGACAATCGTTTTCTTCTTTAATGCGTATGATTATCAGGAAGGTCTCTGGAGTGTGTCTTGGAGTATTGTTACACTTGCCTATTTAATTGGAACAGTCTTGCAAGGTGTACTTATTCAATTGTTAAAGAAAGATTTGCGGGACAAAGGCGAAATTCAAAAAAGGACGAGGGTCCTAAGTACCCTTCAGTTGCTGGGGATAACAGTTGGAAATGTTTTTATCACTGCATTTGCTTTTAGAGTGCTAAGAAAGGAAGAATCTATTGAATATACATTGGCATATTATATGCTCTTGACGAACATTTTAATATTTACTGTGTCACTATTCAATATTTTTAAACCTTATGTATCTAATACATTTTTGCCATCGATGAGTATTTTGGCGCTCTTCATTATATTTTCTTTAATTACAGTAATCATTTTTGGGAAAATTGATTTGATTCAAGGTGGTTATTCGAAATTAAAATGGTTAGGTGGTGTGGTATTATTAGCCGGGTTTACAGGAAATTTGTTTGGTTTTGTTTTAGGTTATAGCATTCTATTAAAAACAGTGATTAGAGATGATTCAAAAATTGATAGGTGGAATAAATTCTGGTTAAGTATTACTAAAAACTTCACAGCCATGCTTGGATTATTGTTTGTTATTTTTACATTTTCCATTTCAGTAATAAGTTACGGAACATTTGTAGACAGATTTGCCACGGAAAATAACTACGCATCCATGCTAATGGAGCCAAGTTTAGCCTATCCATTTGGAACAGATGACTTTGGCAGGGATGTATTCTCAAGAATTATCTATGGGGCTAGAATTTCATTAACCGTAGGAGTCATAACGACGATTATTCCGTTAGTTATTGGCGGATTCCTAGGAGCTCTGGCCGGATATTATAAAAATACACTCGACAATGTACTAATGCGTATTTTGGATGTAATTTATGCAGTTCCAGGTATTCTGCTTGCTATCGCGATTATTGCAGCATTTGGTTCAAGCACGACTAATTTAATCATTGCGTTAAGTGTGGGATCGATTCCGACCTATGCGAGAACAATGCGTGCTAATGTGCTATCGGTTTCCAACCTGGAATTTGTAGAGGCATCTAAGGCATTAGGAGAATCAGAGTGGAAGATTATTTTTAAGCAGGTCGTTCCTAATTCCTTTGCGCCTATGATTGTGAAGGCATCTTTAACGATTGGAACTGCAGTGATTGCGACAAGTAGTTTGAGCTTCCTCGGCTTAGGGGTTGAATCGCATATTCCAGAGTGGGGGAATATATTAAAAGTTGGAAGCATGTATCTGGAGACAAATCCCTATTTAGCTATTTTTCCGGGTATCGCGATAATTTTACTCGTCTTGTCCTTTAACTTTTTAGGTGATGGGTTAAGGGATGCATTAGATCCAAAGCTAGATTAATATATTTACTAAATTTGGGGGGTTAATACATTGAAAAGATTATATGTCTTGTTAGGCGCTTTTTTGCTCGTTTTAACGGGTTGCCTAAATACGGAGTCAGATGTAAATGAGGGTGGAAGCGGAGAAATAGATTCAGGGGATAATACGGTTGAAATTTTAGGAATGGGTTCAAATGAGGATGATTTAAATATTCTGCGTGATCAGCTGACGAAAAATGGATTCAATGTTAAGCTGAATATACAACCAGATTACGGTAGCTTTACAACGCAGAAAGAAGCAGGAAATTATGATTTAGCATTAAACAGCTGGACGACAGTAACTGGCAATCCGGATTATGCGGTACGCTCGTTATTTACTTCAGAAGGAGATAACAGCTTGTTTGCGGATGAACGGGCAGATGAGTTGATCAATCAAGCAAGTACAGAGTTAGCAGACGAATATGTGGAAACATATAAAGAATTAGAGCAGCATATTGTATTTGACCAGGCGTATATCGTACCGCTTTACACATCTTATAAAGCACAAGGGGTAAATCACGAAATAATTGATGAGTCTTCTGTGCGCCTGCCAAAATCAAGGGCAGCAGTTTGGGAGGCCATAGATTTTACAGATACTTCTAAGCGAGATACAGAGCCTCTGATTTTACAACAAGCAATTGGAACGCTGACTTCATTGGATCCAATTAAAGGAAACGATGGTTCTATCAATACATTAAATACGAATCTGTACGTGCGTCTTGTTAATTTAACTGATGATGATGAAATTGTTTCAGACGGTTCATTGTCTTTAAACCATACAATTGCAGAGGGAAATGAGGAGTATTATTTCTTATTGCGTGACGATATTGAATTTGCTGCAGTAGAAGACGGCATAGCTGTAAATACAGGGGAACTTGTTGGGGCTGAAGATGTTGTATTCTCGCTAGAACGTGCAAAAAACCCAAATTCAGTTCCAGACCATCGGACATACAGCCTTCATGAAAATATGGAAGAGATTTCGATTGTCAGTGATTTAAGTGAGCTTGATGGCGATACAGCTGATGGCAGAACGATCCGAGAAGCATTAGAAGACGGAATTGATCAAGAGATTGAAGCATTAACGTCGGATAAAACTGAAGTTGATAACTCATCGGGAGTTTATCAAGTTGTGAAAGTAATAACAACGAATCCTTTCCCGCAGGTTCTTAACTATCTCGCTCATCAATCTGGCGGAATTGTCTCTAAAGAGCAAGTTGAAAAGATCAATACGTATGAAGTAGAAGATTATGATGTGAATACAGATATTGCTTACGGTGATCAATCTACTGTTCTAGAAGACAGTGATCAAGAGAATACCCTATATGCAAGCGGGCCTTATATAATGACCTATAAAAATGATTATGAAGCCCATTTTGTGAAAAATCCGGGGTATATGCCTGGTACGGATTATGAGCCTAACATATCAGAAGTTATTGTAAGATTTATAGAAGACTCTGATAGTGCTCTATCAGCGTTGCGGAATGGGGAAATTCATATCTTAAACGGTGTTCCGGAAAACAAATACGATATTGTTGAAGAGGATGATAAATTAACACTTCAGCAAAATGAAAGTAATGGCGTTACCTATCTTGCTTTCAATATGGAAGACAAAGACCGTGAAATAGCTACAAATACAGAATTACGCCAAGCTGTACTTTATTCTATTAATCAAGACGATATAATTGAGTATTACCATGGTAATAAAATGCCTGCAGTCTCTACTATTAGTCCATTAGTTGATACTGGATTGAAACTAGAAGCTGATAGTGATAAAGTCAAAGAATTATTACAATAAAGTGAAACTCATTCAGTGGGGGGCTTACCCATCCATACCCTCCACTGAATGTTAGTTGAACAGAATCAGGGATTTACGGACTGTTTATCCCCACCCTTCACATATTGGGTTTCCCCCATGTTTAGAGGAGGAGGTATTACAGACCGTTAATACGTGATAAAGTGAAACTTCATTCAGTGGGGCATCCTTACCCCCCACTGAATGTTAGTTGAACAGAATCAGGGATTTACGGACTGTTTATCCCCGGCCTTCACATATTGGTTTTCCCTCATGTTTAGAGGAGGGGTATTACAGACCGTTAATACGTGAAAAGTTTGAGTAAACAAAGACAGTTCTAAGTGTTTAACATCTAAAGAACTGTCTTTGCTGTGCATATTATCAGGATGTTAATAGCTGGACTTATGATTGGGATACTTACTGGTACGATTATTCCGCTTATTTTGTATATGTTTAAAAAAGACATTGAGATGCTAAAACATGTTACATATGAATTTGGTATGGAAAATGGAAGTGAAGATGTGAAGCAGCTCGCCGATTATATTGCCCCAGCGAATAATCAAAATGGGGTGTTAAAGATAATCGATCAATACTTTGCAAAGGAAGGACCATTTAATAGTATTTGCTAAAAGGAATGAGTAAATGAATTTACAAAAAGAATTAACGATACAACATAACCCGACCGGCGCAACCCGGTTGGGCTTAGCTTTGCTGCTAGGAATGCTAGCGTTTTTAGGACCGCTTAACATTGATATGTATTTGCCGAGTTTTCCTGGGATTGCTGCGGATTTCAATACAAGTGCTTCGCTTGTACAAGCAAGTTTAACTGCATGTTTATTAGGGCTTGCTGTCGGTCAATTAGTTGTTGGCCCGATTAGTGATGCCCAAGGGAGACGGAAGCCTTTACTAATTGCTACAGCGCTGTTTGCTTTCGCTTCGCTTCTCTGTGCGCTCGCGCCGAATATAATAATATTGATTAGTGCTCGATTTATACAAGGGCTCACTGCTTCAGCGGGTGTTGTTCTTTCGCGTGCCGTTGTGCGCGATGTATTCAGTGGCCCAGAGCTTACAAAGTTCTTTTCATTGCTAATGGTGATAAACGCTGTTGCTCCGATGATGGCTCCAATGATTGGCGGCTTTATTTTATCGTTTGAGTCAACAAATTGGAAGAGTATTTTTTATTCTTTAGCTTTAATTGGCCTTATCATGGTTGTAATTGTGGCTTTCAACCTTAAAGAAACCTTGCCGCCTGAAAATCGAATCCCAAGCTCAGTAGGTACCTCGTTAAAAACGATGGGGAGTTTATTTACGGATCGCTCGTTTATCGGTTATGCTTTAGTTGTTGGATTTATCCATGGTGGGAGTTTTGCTTATGTGTCGGGGACTCCATTTGTCTACCAGGGAATTTATGGGGTCTCTCCACAAGTATTTAGTGTGCTATTTGGAATCAATGGATTGGCAATCATTACGGGGAGCTTTCTTATCGGACGCTTTAGCGGGATTATTCCCGTGAAAAAGATGCTCCAGACTGCAGTCATCGTTGCGCTTTCTGCAACATCATTATTGCTCGTCATGACGATTATTGAAGGTCCTTTAGCTGCCATTGTCATTTTGATTTTTGTTTATATGATTACAATGGGAATGATTACGACAAGTACATTCACATTAGGGATGGCGAAACAAGGACACCGTGCGGGAAGTGCGAGCGCTGTTCTTGGTATGCTGCCGTTACTTCTCGGATCTCTTTGTTCCCCGCTTGCGGGTATTAATGAAGCGTCGGCAGTTCCGATGGGGACGATTATGTTTACAACGACTCTGATTGGTTTTACAGTATTTTTTACAGTTGCGAGAAAAGATAAGGCAGATGAATAAAAATTAGTGCTCAATAACAGGAGATTAATTGTAAATGAGATATGAAGTAGCGCGCCGATACTGATGTATGTTTTTATGTGAAAAAACGTCCACGATTTTTTAAAAATCGTGGAAATGAAATAATGGAACAGAGACTATACAAAAAAGGAAATGATCGAATGAAAACAGAAAAAGAGAAAATGATAGCTGGAGAAATATACAATCCTGAAGATCCATTGTTAGTAAAAGAGCGGAAGGAAGCAAGGCGAAGGGTTAGAAAATATAATCAAACTTTAGAAACGGATGAGGAAAAACGAGTTGAAATTTTAAAGGAATTACTTGGCTCTACAGGGGAAAATATATATATGGAACCAAATATACGGTTTGATTATGGCTATAACACCCATGTAGGTGAAAATTTCTATGCGAACTTTGATTGTACTATTTTGGATGTATGTGAAGTGAGAATTGGTGATCATTGTATGCTCGGGCCGGGTGTGCAACTTTATACAGCGACACACCCACTTGATCCGATAAAACGCAATTCGGGTATAGAATATGCGAAACCGATTATGATTGGAAATAATGTCTGGATTGGTGGTAGTGCAATAGTAAATCCGGGAGTAACGATTGGTCATAATGTTGTTGTCGCTTCAGGAGCAGTAGTGACGAGAGATGTGCCAGATAATGTTGTAGTCGGAGGTAATCCAGCTAGAATTATTAAACATATTGAGGTAAATGGGTAATCGGATGTAAAAGAAATGATGTCTAATAATTCAAATATAGAAGGGATTTGCAAGATTCTCGACCATAAGCCCACTGAACTTTACGGATTCATTAATATGGCGGAAAATCACGATATAAGCACTTTGCGGTAAAAGATAATCTAGTATACTATCGCCTTGTTAAATGAAATAAATCTAAAAAAGAGAGAGGGCTTGCTGAAACGATGAAATGGATAGGAAAGAAAAGTATTATTTTTATAAGCATACTTACTTTACTTTTATTAGTAGCTTGTCAGGGAGGATCTGATGATAGTGACTCTGCTTCTGGGGAAAAAGAGGAAAACGATGCATCTGAACTGACAGAAATTGTCGGGATTGATCCCGGTTCTGGAACAATGAATATAGCAGCGGAAACGGTAGAAGCGTACAATTTGGATCTAGAGTTGCTGCCGAGTTCAGAACCGGCGATGTTAACGGAACTTCAAGGTGCAATTGCGAATGAAGAACCGATTGTTGTTACACTTTGGGAGCCGCATTGGATGTTCAGTGAATATGATTTGAAATTCTTAGAGGATCCACAAGGTACTTTAGGTGAATCGGAAAATATTCATACAATGGTAAGACACGGTCTTGAGGAGGAGCAGCCAGCAGCTTTCAAGCTCCTAGATAACTTTTACTGGGAAGTAGAAGACATGAATGAAGTAATGTCCAAGTTTGGTCAAAGCGATGAAGTAGAGCCACGCGAGGCAGCGGAAGAATGGATTGCAGATAACCGGGACAAAGTCGAAGTTTGGACGGAAGGAATAGAGCCAGTTGATGGAGAGACTATTGAATTAGGCTATGTGAACTGGGATACGGAACTATCTTCAACGAATGTTGTTGCTTTAATGCTTGAAGAATTAGGTTACACGGTCGAATTGACTCCACTTGATATGGGTATCGCATTCGAAAGTCTTTCAGAGGGAGAAATCGATGGCATGCTTATCGCTTGGCTTCCAGTAGGAGCTGCTACTTATGCCGAACAATATAAAGATGACATTGTTGACCTCGGACCAAATTTAGAAGGTGCTCAGCAAGGATTTGTCGTCCCGGCGTATATGGATATTGATAGTATTGAAGAATTGCCGACGAAATAAGGGGCTTGTCACCTTATTGGATTTTGGTGAATGATGTTGAAGGTCAGATAAGCTATCTGGCTTTTTTTCAAGACTTATTTTGCTACCCTAAATGATTTGGAGGTTAATACATAATGGATGTTGAACAATTATGGTCAGAGGTTTTAGAAAGGATTCAACAAAGAATTCAAAAGGCAAGCTATGATACATGGTTTAAGAATACAAAAGCCGTTGAAATGAAGGACAATCTCTTAATGATAGAAACAGCTAATGAGTTTCAAAGGGATTGGTTGGAGAATCGATATAAGGAGCAAGTTGAGGAACTATTGTATGTACTAACTGGTGAAAGATTAAAGGCTTCCTTTACTATTGGGGAAAAAATGATGATGACAAGTTCTACAACTGAAGCACATTCTCAAACGAAGTATATTGATATATCAGACCTGCTAAAGAAAATTGAAAACCTTGAAAGAAGAGTAAGTGAATTAGAGAAAAAATGAAGTTTTTTGGAACGTTCTAATTTTGAGTTAATAATAAGGGATTTTAAAACGCACTTTTTTCGTCTTAACAGACTGAAGAAAGTGCGTTTTTGTAGGATTATAACAGTTCCTTATTTTTCTTATAGGAACGCTTTAAGGAAATATAACTCGATAAAAACGATACTACACTGACACTTATCAATAAGCCTAAAATTTCAACCCAATTGTTGAGACTCGAAGGTATATTAATGAAAATCAAATACAGTGCCATAAAAATAATAACAAATCCAATTGTTCTAATGCATATCACTCTTAACTCTTTTTTGTACGCATGTTTTGTGGCAATATCTGTATATTCCATCCCGGCTAGTATATATCTTCCTGTTACATAAAAGAGGAAGATGGCAATGGCTGCCAATAAGACAGTTTCCGTGTCCAGATTAAAAAACTTGTTGCAGATCATCATTACAATAAGGGAAAGAAAAAGGATAATTGCTCCTTCCGTGAAAAAGTAAAGCATCTTTTTTTCCTTATATTCATCATCCGGTAATAGAAAGGATATCCAAGATTTCATTGCGTATCGACCTCCCAGAATAATTCGTCCAATGTTTTATTAAGTGACTTTGCTAAATTAATACAGAGCTGGAGACTAGGATTATATTCCCCTTTTTCAATGAGCCCAATTGTTTGCCTGGTGACACCAACCTGGCGCGCTAGCTGCTCTTGTGTCATGGAATTTTTAATTCGAGTAATTTTTACGTTGTTTTTCATTTGTCACCCTACTTTATGAAATGTAAGATATAGATTGCTTTTGTAATTTATATCTTACATCAGAGGGGAGGGGAAAGTCAACTGTGAAATAAAAAGTGTAAGAATTAGACCAACATTCAGGGAGGGCTGACATTCAATAAATCGCGTTATAAAATTAAAGAACCCTCCAAATCAAAAAATTGGAGAGTTCTTCATGCAAGCTGTTATGAAATCTGCTTCATCAAATTCGCCATCTCAATAGCTGCTGTTGCAGCATCCCAACCTTTATTTCCGGCTTTCGTTCCAGCCCGCTCAATGGCCTGTTCAATTGTATCGGTCGTTATGACACCGAAAATAACAGGAATACCATCTTGCATATTAATCGCAGCGACACCTTTAGAAACTTCACTACATACATAATCAAAATGTGGGGTAGAGCCGCGGATTACTGTACCAAGTGTAATAACTGCATCATATTTTTTAGATGTTGCTAACTTTTTTGCGACGATTGGAATTTCAAAAGCTCCCGGCACCCACGCAACATCAATATCATCTTCATTTACACCGTGTCTGCGCAAGGCATCTTCAGCTCCTGCGAGTAGCTTACCGGTAATAAAATCATTAAACCTTCCAACGACAATCCCAATTTTTAAATCGGTTCCTACTAAATGACCTTCGAAAATATTACTCATTTTTCTTCTCCTTCAATGTTTCTCCTATTTGTAATAAAACGAAAACTTCATTCAGTGGAAGTTTCGATGCACAGAACATGTTAGTGTCGACGTTGCGAAACGAATCGCGTTTTTAGTCGACTGCTCCTCCCCCACTGAATTAGCTTTCGTGAATCAGGGTGTTAGCGTCCGTTATCCCCCGATTAGATAGATTTGATTACTCTCTCTATTTTGAGACGGGGTTTTACGAA
Source organism: Oceanobacillus sp. AG (assembly GCF_009746545.1). Taxonomy (NCBI): domain Bacteria; kingdom Bacillati; phylum Bacillota; class Bacilli; order Caryophanales; family Bacillaceae; genus Oceanobacillus; species Oceanobacillus sp. AG. Next base: position 6,403 of record NZ_WOWT01000039.1, on the reverse strand, counting down.
CGATTTCACCGTGATAAAAGAACTTTGCTCGATTTGCGGTATTCTACTAAGTCCTTAATTGTTAAAATAACTAAATCAAAGCGCTCTGCAACTTTTTTCAGTTCCGTACCGCGCGCCATTGTTCCATCTGGGCTCATAATCTCGCAAATTACCCCAACTGGTTCCGCACCAGCAAGTTTAGCTAGATCAACTGCAGCTTCGGTATGACCAGGTCGTTCCACAACACCGCCACTCTTTGCAATCAGCGGAAAAATATGCCCAGGTTTATTAAAATCACTAGCTTTAGCTTCGGGATCCAACATATTTAAGATTGTTGTTGAACGCTCAAAAGCTGAAATCCCGGTATGTGTTGAAACATGGTCAATCGACACGGTGAATGCAGTCCGGTAAGGGTCCGTATTTTCCGGTACCATTAGGGGTAAGGAAAGCTGCTTTGCTTTTTCTTCTTCAATCGGAACGCAAATCAACCCTTTTCCTTCGTTTGCCATAAAGTTAATCATTTTCGGTGTTGCAAATTTGCCTAATGCGAGAAAATCGCCTTCATTTTCCCTGTCCTCATCATCTACTACAATAATTGCTTTCCCTTCTTTTAATTCCTCGATTGCTTGCTCTACGGTTGCGTACAATTTATTCACCTCATCCATTTAAAAATCCACTTTCAGCTAGGGTTGCCTTCGTAATTCCATTCGTTGCTGGTTGTTCTGATCTTTTAGAAAGTAAATTTTCCATATACTTCGCGAGCATGTCACATTCGATATTCACGAAATCACCAAGCTGTTTCTCGCCAATAATCGAGTCTGCTTGCGTGACAGGGATTAGGGAAATGACAAATCCATTGCCTGTAATTTCAAATATCGTTAGTGAAGTGCCATCGACCGTGACAGATCCTTTATCAATAAAATATTTCAGCAATTGTTGATCTGTCTTGATTTCCATGTATTTCGCATTTTCATGACGGCGAACAGAAATGATTTCTCCAGTCCCATCGACATGGCCACTGACAAAATGACCGCCAAATCGACCATTCGCTGCCATTGCCCGCTCTAAATTAACAGGGCTCCCGATCTGTAACGTATGGAGCGTTGTCGCTTTAACCGTTTCGGGCATAACGTCAGCTGTGAAATAGCCTGGTCCATGTTCATGAACAGTTAGACAGACACCGTTCACCGAGATACTGTCCCCGAGACTCACATCGGACAGAACTGTCGTACATGCGATTTTAAATTGTAATGAATTGGGATTTCGCTTAATGGATTGGATTGTTCCAATTTCTTCCACAATTCCAGTGAACAATGGAATAAAACCTCCTTCTAGAGATCACGTGTAATCTTCTGCTTTTGTAAAATAATGTATTTGAATTCTTTCCACCGCGGGGCGTTTGGGTGGTAAGGAAAGAGTTTGGTTGGAGTACGGTTTTTATAAACATGCATACATTTAAGAAATACGGAAATATGCGAGGATGCATAAAAGAATTCCGTTTGTTCTTGCATATGCCATTAGGAGTAAGGCTTCTGTTGTAACCGTATCAATTAAAATGCGCGATTGAAGCTATTTCTCTATATTAATTTACTCTCTGCAGCTCCTTTCTGTTTTAAAAGAGAGAATACTAGAATCGGCATCGCATAAATTTTCGCAACAACTTCTCCCATCCAGACTGTAACTGTCGGTGCTGGAATTACACCAGCTCCACCGTCTCCTAAAGAGTACGGGTCACGGACTTACAAGCATAACACTTGAACACCGCCGGTAAGGAGTTTCACCTTGCCCCGAAGTTATTGGAAAATATTATACTACTATTAAAGTATCATGTTCAATAAAATGTGGCAACTGGCTGTACCTATTTGGCGAAATGGAAATACGTTTATCCCTAACTCTATGATATTCATTTATTCCTCATTTTCCTTATACAATGCCTCCATTTCCTCGCCAATTTTCATTAAATAGGATTCTTGTTCAGAGGTAAGCATGGTAGGGAACTGAAAATCCATTGTCTCCTGAGCCATTAACTCCTGCGCCTTTTCCAGTTCCATCGCAAAGGCTTCTTTATCCTCAACATGTCTTGTTGCCAGTTCGGTTAGTCCCATTAGTAATTCAAAAGCTTCTGGTGAATTTGCAGGGACATTATCTTGTATCAATTTTTCTAACTTAGCTAGCCAATCAAGCATTTCCACGTCCAGTTGTTGCTGGTATTCTTTTGGCAGGGAAAAGTATTCTTTAGCAACCGATTCCGGGAGATACTCTTTCGCCCATTCCTTCAGATCTTCCTCATGTTCCATTTGAAAAAGTAAAGAACTTAACACTGTCCAATTGATTGATTTTCCTGCCTTGAGTAAGTTTTGTACTCGCTCGACAGCTTCGATTGCCTGATTTAATTCATCCCGCTTTTCGGTTAAAAGTTTATGCTGCCAAGGTAATGATTTCTCGAGCTGCGCAGCACCATCCATTTCATCTTTTATGAAATCTTTGATCTCTTGTAATGGATAGCCCAAAAACTTTAGTGATTGAATTTGTTGCAGCTTCGCAAGTTCATTTAATCCGTAAAGTCTGTGGCCTGATTCATTTCTTTCAGTTGGTACGAGTAAACCTAACTCTTCATAAAAACGTAAGGTGCGTACGGTTATTCTGGCCCGCTTGCTGAATTCACTGATTGAAAACTTAGGTGCTTCATGATTCATAAAAAATCCCTCCATTTTATCAGATATTAAGGGTCTGTAATCCCCCACTGAATGAGTTTCGCTTTATTGTTAATTATAAGTTATCATGTAACGTAACGGAGGGGGCAAGGGGGAAAGGCTAATTTGTTTGGAAAATCGAGAGTAATTCTGAAATTGCTATAGATAAAAAAACTTAAATAAATGAGTACTGTAAAAATCCAAACTACTTGAGATGATGCATTCTTTGTATAAGAAGGTGTCTTCGCCTGAACGACTCCGAATTCGTTAATTTCGTGTACATAGAAGGTGCCTAATCGGATGAACGACTCCTGTTCCGTTAATTTCGTGTATTAAGAAGACGCCTAATCGCGTGAACGACTCCGAATTCGTTAATTTCGTGAACTTAGAAGACGCCTAATCGCGTGAACGACTCCGAATTTGTTAATTTCGTGCATTTAGAAGGCGCCTAATTGCGTGAACGAACTCGATTCCGTTAATTTCATGTACATAGAAGGTGTCTAATCGTCTGAACGAACTCAATTTCGTTAATTTCATGTACTTAGAAGGTGCCTAATCCATTCCGTCATGCTCGTACAATTAAAAGATGGTCTAACCACCTAAAAGAATCCGATACCTAACGTTTAGTTCGATTATAAAGCATCTAAAAAAGGAAAAGGACATGCAAATTAGCGCACGTCCAACTATCATTCCATAAATTCATTCCCTGCTAGCATCGTCACAATTTCATTCTCAATTTCCTGCATCGCTTCACTTGGGCCTAAATGATTATTAATCAGAATGGAAAAAATAAGTTTTTCTCCGTCTAGACTCGTCACATAGCCAGATAATGTAGACACTCCCGTGATCAAGCCTGTTTTTGCTTTTACATTTCCTTTGGCGGGTTCTGTAGTCAAACGATTACGTAATGTCCCACCCACAAGTCTATCTTCTTCTCCAGCAACAGGCAGGGAGTCCTCAAACGCGTCAAACCAGCTCTTATTCTGGATTTCATATAAAATTTGCGCGATATTATTTGCTGAAATCAGTGTCTTATGCGACATTCCCGAACCATCACGAAGGAGGAAGGATTCTCGTTCCACACCAAGTTCCGTCACAACATCTTCCATTACTTCAAGACCTTTATCCCAAGTCCCTGCCCCGTGCATTTGCTTCCCCATTTCCTTCGTTAAAGTTTCCCCAATTCCATTGTTACTTAATTTCATAAAGGGTACGAGTAACTCGGAAAGTGGAATGGATTTTTTACTAGTAATGATCTTGGCTTGTTCGGGAGTCGCTCCCGCCACATCACGGGATTCATCCGTAAATTGAATTCCCTCTTCAGCTAGAGCGTCACGGAATACAGTAAGTACATACCCGGCTGGTTCCCACACCGAGACCCAAGAACGTGATACTGTTCCGTCTACAGGCATTGTTCCTTCCACGATTATGTTATTCGTCCCATGCTCCCGCTCAATGGAAATCTCTTGAGCCTCTCCTGCTTGCACGAGTTTTGTCTGATTGACAATTGTGACATAATCGGTTTCGGGAATTACCCTGACTTGGGCTTTTCCTTCCGCATTTTCACTAGGCATCACCTCAACAATCACTGTTCCCGCATCATAATCTTCATTAGGTGAAAGGGTTAGAGCAGAAACTTGGGAGCCCGTATGAAACGGCTCATCCGACCAGTTTAAATCCTGGGAAAGTCGTATATTATCATACCACGTATCATCGCCAACAAGGTCGCCATCAATGGTTTCAATTCCTTGGGCTTTTAGTTCCCTAGCAAATTGATCGAGATCAGACTTTAATAATGTCGGGTCACCTTTTCCTTTTATATACAAATTACCATGTAATATGTTCCCTTTCAGCTCTCCATCTGATAAAATTTCAGTTTGGAACCGGTAATCAGCCCCAAGTGTTTCTAAGGCAGCAGCTCCAGTAAGTAATTTCATATTGGATGCCGGGTGAAGACGAATGTTTCCATTATGGGAAAATAAGAGATCTCCAGTTGCAGCATGTTTCACAGTGACTCCAACGACAGCTCCTTCAAGCTGTTCATTTTCTAAAATGGCATTGATTTTTTCCTCCAATGGTTTACTTTCGGTACGTGTCATTGAACTTTCCTCCTTAGATGCTTCTAAGAATAAGGGTTCCTCCGGGAATACTGACGGGAGGCTTGCAACAATTAGAATTACGATAAAAAACAGCATCGTTTTAAGAAAGGGTTTTGATTTCATGTATCCACATCCTATTTCAATATCGAACGAGTAAAAAGAAGTATGTCCATTATTGAATTATATCCGGCCGAAGTAAAAATTATGATGGGAAGAGTAGCTTAAAAAAAGTTTCAGTTCTGTAGTAAAATTAATGAATGCATAGAAAAATAACAATGTAGATAAAGGAGCAGCAAGATGAATGGTACAGCACATGCAACAGTTGGCGGAGCAATAGGCTTCGCTGCAGCAAATATAGTTCAAGCAGATCCAACGGTAACTTTTCTGTTAGTTGGCTTAGGAACCGTATCTGCTTTAGTTCCAGACCTGGACATTGACGGGAAGTTACGTGGGAAAATTACATTGTCCCATAAATTAGTTCGGTCCGTCGCGCAATTTATTGGACTCTTAATGATTATTTATAGTTTTTTTGAAGGAGAAGATAACCGGCAATACCTCGGGATGGGGATAGGACTTGCCATGCTGGCAATTTCTTCACGATTAAAACAAAAACATATGCTGACTCTAACAAGTGTCGGAGTCATTGCTGGAGGTGCTTCACTTCAGGAGATTTGGTTGATTCTCTTTGGAATCTATATGCTCATCGCATCCTTTGTTCCTCATCGAAGTTATACCCATTCGATAATTGGAGTGATATTCTTTAGTTTTATTACATTGAAGCTGGAAGAATCATTAGCAATTCAAGGCGTTCATTATACATGTCTTGCCGGATATATTAGCCATTTGGTTACAGATAGTAAATTTCTTCCGTTCAATGACCGGGGGATAAAGTTGTTTCTGCCATTATCATCGAAGGATTTTTAACAGATACATAGTAAGTTATTGCACCCCATATCGGATGATTCGGGGTGCAATATATGAAACAACTTTTCTATGTTTAGATGTTAGTCATGTGGAGATTTTAGCCGCAATTCTTCTGTTACTTGAATGCTGCCAGCTACAGATTGTAGCATTGCACAGTTTTTGCGTGTAAGCTCTATCGCTTTTTCAGCTTTTTTCTGAGAAATATCCTCTGCTTTTATCGTGTAAATCAAGTGAATCTTTTCAATCCGATTTGCTATTTCTTCATTTCGTGTTACTTCCGCTTCAATCGTAATATCCTCATATGGTAAGCGCATTTTCTTGAGTATATTTCTTAATACACCTCCACTGCACCCCGCGATGGAGGAGATCATTAATTGAAACGGCCGATACCCATATTCACTCTGACCCGAAATTTTTAGCTCGCCAAATTCAAAGTTTGACTCAAATCCATGTTCATTCATTTTAAACTTCAAATTTATCCCCTACCTTTAATATATATTCATACGTCAATTATAATATAGAAATATGAAAATTTAGTGAAAATATATTCCCATCCTTAAATGAAAGCTTTTTTCTTGGTAGTGTAAACTAGCACATTATTCCAGGTCATCTATTTCAAACTAATTCAGCTGTTTATCTGGGGTAATGTGCTATTATTTTCACTTTATTTCATATGTGAAAAAGAATATGCACGCTATTTCTCTACTA
>NZ_WOWT01000038.1:0-37064 GCF_009746545.1 Oceanobacillus sp. AG | reverse complement strand
AGTTACTTTGTCACAGGGCTTCAACCTTAGGATTTCTCCACCAGTTGCCTGTCAGCTACTGAGCGTCTTGGCACCTACTCAGGTTGGACTTTCACCAACTAGCAATTAACGGCTTGCTGGGCGCGCGCAAATGAAAAACGTGGCTCTTATAAGAACCACGTTTTTTTGTTGCCCAATAAGCTTTCCAAATGGGACGATTCAAATGGGAACTATTTCGTTCATGAGGAAGACGATTTACCCGGCATAATTTGTTGCATCATTTGCTCGATGCCCTGATTATTCCCGCGGCTCATCGAATAGAACGTAGCAGCACCAACACCGATTGACGCGATTAGCGGTAGCCAGATTCCATTTTTCATTTTTTATCCATCCCTTTCTGTCTAAGCTATTAGACAGTTATAGTGTTAGCTACTTGGTTGCAATCATACGAGGCAGCTATTGGAAATTAGCAGTCAACAACATCTAAAGTCTCCCGAGGGAACAAGTTAGCTCCATGCGGCATTCATACCGGCAAGGCGCCCCGTGACAAGGGCCGAGGTGATGTTATAGCCTCCGGTGTAGCCGTGAATGTCGAGTATTTCTCCGCAGAAGAATAATCTGCCCATCAATTTTGATTGCATTGTGTTTGGCACAATCTCTTTAATGGAAACCCCACCACCTGTAACGAATGCTTTTTCCATCGGAAGAGATCCATCGACTTTAAAGGAAAATTGTTTAATCACTTGAGCAAGTGCACGGACATTCTCATTAGAAAGATGGTTACCTTGTAAGTTTCCGTCAAGGGTTAAAGTATCAAGCAAGAATTGGAGATACCGCTCAGGAATAAGACCTTTTAAGCTGTTCTTAATGGCACGTTTTGGATTATTATGGATGAGTTCGTTTATCTCCTGTCTGATTTTTTCTTGATTTTTGTCGGGGAGAGCATCGATTTGTAAAGTTACAGCCTGTTCTTTCATCAATTCCTTCACGACAAATTGGGAGCAGCGTAAAATGGCAGGTCCCGAGACCCCGAAATGAGTGAAGAGCATGTCCATGCGATGGGTTATAATTGATTTCCCTTTTTTGTTTAATACAGAAATGGCTACATCCCTTAGCGCAAGTCCTTGCAGGATTCGTTCTTTTATAAAAGATTCCTTAGATGTCAAAGGAACTTCTGTAGGAAATAGTGTTGTAATCGTATGACCAGCTTTCTTTGCCCAAGGGTATCCTTCACCATTGCTTCCTGTATGAGGCACTGCTTTCCCTCCGACAGCAATGACAATAGCCTTCGTTTCATATTCATCTCCATTTTCGCCATATACTTTATGAACCGTTTCTCCATAGTCGACCGCTTTAACTGGAGAATTTAATTTGACTTCCACTTGAAGCTTGTTCAGTTGATCAATGAGGGTATTAACAACCGAAGCTGCTGAATTCGAGGCGGGAAACATACGCCCATGGTCTTCTTCTTTTAAGGCAACTCCAAGGTTCTCAAAGAATTCAATAATATCGTAATTATTAAAAACAGTGAACGCACTGTAAAGAAATTTACCGTTCCCTGGAATATGTTTAATTACTTCATCTTCAGGTAGCCGATTTGTTACATTACAACGACCGCCCCCAGAAATGGCCAGCTTTTTACCTAGTTTTTTACCTTTTTCAAGTAAAAGTGTGTGAGCACCGTGCTCGGCTGCTGAAATTGCGGCCATTAATCCTGACGGTCCACCACCAATGACAATAACGTCATAAGTCATTTTTTCACTCCTCTCGTTAGATATCTTACCCTTTCCGGGTCAACCTGAGCAACTTTCTAAGTAAATACATGATATTAAAACAGTTTCAATATCAGTTAAGGCAAGTTTATGGTAAAATAACATAGGTATCTATTTAAGAGAAATACAGGTGAAAACATGTCGAATCTTGTCAGAGGATCATTGCTGCTTACAGTAGCAACCTTTCTATCTAAATTTTTAGGATTGATTTATTTAATACCATTTAACATGTTAGTTGGAGCAGAAGGGGCAACACTATATAATATCGCTTATGTTCCATATAATATTATGTTGAGTATCTCGACCATTGGTATTCCACTGGCAATGTCGAAAACTATATCAAAATACAATGCCCTGGGTGACTATGCGACAGGTAGGCGTACCTTTAAACATGGCACCGTTCTTATGTTTATTACAGGATTTATAGCCTTTCTTATTCTTTATTTAGGGGCTGATATCCTTGCTCATTGGATTATTACGGGGGATGGTTCACAAGGGGCAACAGTCGAGGATGTCATACTCGTCATCCGTGCAGTAAGCTTTGCCTTAATCATTATTCCTGCTATGAGTATTATGCGCGGTTTTTTCCAGGGACATGAATCCATGGGACCGTCAGCAATTTCAACCGTAACCGAGCAAATTGTGAGGATTGCGTTTGTTCTTGTGTCTGTATTTATTGTTATAGTTATTTTAAAAGGCACGATTGCAACTGCTGTTGGCTTTGCGACATTTGGAGCATTCGTCGGAGCGGTCGGATCTTGGTTCGTTCTGTTATGGTATTGGAAAAAAAGAAAACCACATCTTGACCGGCTCCTTGAAGAACAAGCTGTGAATAGTGAGTTAACTACAAAAGATATATTTAAGGAAATGCTCAGTTATGCAGGACCTTTTATTATTGTTGGACTTGCTACTTCACTTTATCAACTCGTTGATTTATTTACCTTTGAACGAGCACTTGTAGCAGCTGGGAATGAAGAAATGTATTGGACGCTTGGGGCAATCAATACATTAGCCCACAAAATCGTCATTATCCCAGGTACAATCGCAACGGGACTTTCTTTAGCTATTCTTCCGGCATTAACCCGGACATTTGCACAGAGAAATATAAAAGAATTGCATACACAAATTAACCAATCGTTACAAATCGTCCTTGTATTGGTTATTCCGGCAGTAATTGGAATTGCTTGTCTAGCTGATGTGTTTTATGCGTCCTTGTATGGGTTGGATGAGATTGCAACGACAGGAACGCTGCTTGCATGGTATGCACCGGTTGGTCTTTTCTTTGCGTTGTTTACCGTAACAGCGTCGATCTTGCAAGGAATCAATCAACAAAACTTTACCGTGCTGAGCTTAATGGCAGGATTACTCGTTAAGGTATTACTAAATATTCAGCTGATCCAGTGGTTCGGTGCAAAAGGGATTATATTCGGTACTGGTCTTGCTGTTATTATTGCCGTATGTATTAATTTATTCCGGATTAAGCGGTCGGTTGATTTTCCGTTCCGTCAAGTCACGAAACGGACGATACTCATTTTAATTTTTGGGGCGATTATGGCGCTCGCTATCTTTGTTGTAAAAGCAATTCTTGGTATGTTCATTTCGTATGAAACATCACGTACCGGATCCATTATCGTATTGCTTGCAGGAGTATCTGTTGGCGGGGGAGTTTATTTATGGCTCGCCTATACATCAACATTACTTCATCACGTATTCGGTGATGAAATACCGTTTGTCGATAAGTTATTACGTAAGCTCCGTAAATAATGGAGGGATAGAATGCGGTTAGATAAAATGCTTTCCAATATGGGAGTTGGCACAAGAAAAGAAGTAAAAGCCATGTTGAAGAAAAACCTTGTTACTGTTAATGATGCGTTTATAAAAAATGGGAGCAAGCATATTGATCCTGAAATAGATGTTGTAAAAGTGGACGGCCAGAAAATCGTTTATGAGAAATATATCTATTTGATGCTCCATAAACCGGATGGTATTTTATCAGCCACTAGAGATTATCATACAAGAACTGTCGTTGATTTAATTGATCCTTATTTTCAACACTTTCAGCCATTTCCAGTAGGGAGGCTCGATAAGGGTACAGAAGGGTTATTACTTCTTACAAACGATGGTGATCTTGCACATCGTCTTCTCTCACCAAAGAAAAACGTGGAAAAAACATATTTCGCAACTATTGAGGGAAGAATAACAGATGAGGATATTCGTAAGTTTAAGGATGGAGTAGATATTGGGGAATTGGAACTCTCTAAACCTGCCGAGCTTGTGATTTTACGAAGTGGTTCTATCTCCGAAGTTGAACTGACCATTACGGAAGGAAAATTCCATCAAGTAAAGCGGATGTTTGAGGCTGTTGGTAAAAAGGTCACTTATCTGAAAAGGCTGCGGATGGGCGAACTAACTCTCGATCCATCCCTTCCAAAGGGTGAGTACCGCCGCTTGAATGAAGAGGAGCTAGCTTATTGTGAGCAAGTGAAGGATGCATAACATGAGGTGAGAAAGTGAGCCATTATTTTCTTGGAATTGAGATCCCGGATGATTTAAAGAATTTTTATAATGATTGGCAACAGGAGTTAAAGCCGATTTTCCCGTATAAAAGCTGGACAGATGCACGCGATTTGCATATAACACTTTCCTTTTTAGGAGAGGTGCATCGAGACCATCTTGAAAAGCTTGTGAAGCAACTGGAAATATTACAGTTTTCCGGTAGCTTTACGCTTTCATTGGAAGGACTAGGTACATTCGGAAAGGGTAACCGTCCGCGTGTCCTTTTTGTCGATGTCCGTCTTAATGAGGAACTCCTGCAATTACAACAGCAGATTGTAAAAGCGACAGAAACGTTAGGTTTTGAGCAAGAGAAACGTGCATATCGTCCCCATCTTACCCTTGGAAAAAAATGGGGAAAAGCATTTGATTTGCCAGAAGGTAAGCTAAACGAGATAAAATTACGTTATCAGCAGATTAATCAATTTGAGGTCACTGCCTTTACTTTATATAAGATTCATCCAGGACACGTACCAAGCTATGAAAAAGCTGCTGTTTTTCCACTTTGAATGGCTAGAAAGGGTGGTTTTTAATGGCACAGTTAATTAAAATTCAAGATTACATTACGAGATATGAATGGGATACATTTCGGTACCCCACGCAGTACATCCGTCTAAAACGGGAAAGCTGGGACCGGTTATATGAACGCTGGTCCAGCCCGCGCCGAGACATGCCATCACAAGAAGAACTATATTCGGAGGAAACGGCGGATTCTATTATATCCAAGTTAAAGAATAAATTATTAAGAAAACAAGTTTACTCAGAAACGGTTCAAGAAGAGCAATCAAGTGAAACGGAAGCTCTTCCTGAAACTGAGCAGGAATTAAAACAGGAATTTCTAGATAATCTATTAAACTTTCAGATGAAATGGGCAACATCGACCGTGACTCATCAATCAATCGTTGCCAAAAAATATTATTCAGATTCCTTGTTGAAATATTTGCTCCAGCGACTTCCAGATACGTATCTCGTCATGTATCATCCAATATTTTCAATTAGGCAAGTGCCTGTGGAAGGTGATATTATTTTAATTTCACCTGTGGAAATAGAAGTAATCCAATATGTCGAGTTGGAAGAAGATGCGGTTCTGATGGCAAGCGAAGAGCGGACATGGCATGTAGAGAGCCCAAAGGGAAACAGAAAGATATTAAATCCGCTCATTTCATTAAAACGGACGGAAAAATTAGTGAAAAGCATATTGGCTACAAAAGACATTTCACTACCTGTTAAAAGGAGCGTATTGTCACGTACTAATCCAATTTATTTTGCAAGTGAACCTTACCAGACGCAAATTATTGGCAGTACAAATTATATCGATTGGTTTAATGAAAAAAGATCCTTTCAATCGCCGTTAAAAAATGTTCAAATCAAAGCTGCGCAAACTTTATTAAGATGTTGCCAATCCACCTCATTGAAGCGATCGGAATGGGAAAAAGACGGGAGTGGACATGCTACAATAGAAGAAGCGGAAGACATATAATATGGATCTTTATCGTAAATCCGCAAAGTTGGGAACGGCAGATTACAAACGCATTTTACTGTTTTTATTGGGATTTAGGAGAAGAGATAAAAGGAATCGAACTCCTGGAAGCTTAACAATCGAGTCGGAAAAAAGTGGACGGCGAGACACAAGTTTATAAGGCGGGAAATCAAAAAGCGACAGAACGGAATCCGGTTAATTATTCCGAAATAATACATATAGTTGTAATTTGATACAATTAATTTTAAAATGGTATTTCAAATGTTACAAGTGAAAGATGGGAAAACTTCATGAAGGAATGGCTTGAAAAAGCGGTAGGAAAAGGCTGGACGCTCACTCCAGCTGGCGGCCTAACAGGGGACGCCTATATTGCTACAAAAGACAATCGCAAATTATTTGTTAAACGGAATAGCTCGCCATTTCTCGCGGTGTTATCGGCTGTCGGTATTGTTCCTAAGTTGATTTGGACAAAACGGATGGAAAATGGTGATGTGATAACCGCCCAAGAGTGGCTCGAAGGTAGAGATTTAACCAAGGAAGATATGAAGAGCGGGCAAATTATGGAATTATTAAAGAAAATTCATCATTCGCCTGAACTATTGCATATGCTCATGCGCCTAGGAAAGAAACCAGTTACATCTGATCAATCACTCCTAGAGATCGAGGGACGTTTAGTGCGCCTCGGTTTACTCGAGCAATATGAAGAAGTCGCTGTTGCTTTAAATTATTTGGTGAAGCTTTTACCGATTACCCGAAATCAAAAGCTTGTTGTCTGTCATTGTGATCTTAATCATAATAATTTATTAATGTCTGAGTCAGGGGAGATATTTCTAGTGGATTGGGATAATGCTATGATTGCCGATCCAGTGATCGATTTTGGTTTCCTTTTGAAATGGTATATCCCTAAAGAAGAATGGGACGAATGGCTGGAGAGATACGGAGTCACCGAGCATGAATATTTGTATGAAAGAATGCACTGGTATCTATTGTTGAATGCCCTTGATTATATTAGCTGGCATAGTGAAAGACATGAAGCAGATAAGGTAAAGGAACGGTTGGAGACATTAAGTGAATTGAATCAATTTATGGAAAGCATGATAAACTGACATCATTTGCTTTATCACATATTAACGGTCTGTAATACCCCACCTCTAAACAAGAGGGAAACCGAATATGTGAGGGTTGGGGATAAACAGTCCGTAAATCCCTGATTCTGTTCAACTAACATTCAGGGGGGAAGGATCCACCACTGAATGAAGTATCACTTTATAAATAGAGAAGACATGATAGGTAAGGATGGATAGGAAATGCGTCAACGTTATAAACCATGGGCTGATGATTTTTTATTAGAGCATCAGGATTTAATAATACAAAATCCTACTGAACAAAAGGGCAGATGGCAGGGCTTATTTGCAAGCAAGCAGCCCTTGCATTTGGAAGTAGGAACAGGAAAAGGGCAATTTCTTGTCGGGATGGCAAAGCAGCATCCCGATATTAATTTTATTGGAATGGAAGTTGCAAAGAGTGTCGTCGTGACAGCAGGTGAGAAAGCATTGGAGGCAGAACTGGACAACTTACTGCTCGTCCACGCAGATGCTAATCATTTGCTTGATTACTTTGCGGAGGATGAAATTTCAACTATTTATTTGAATTTCTCTGATCCATGGCCGAAAAATCGCCATGAGAAACGTCGCTTAACGTATACGACATTCTTAAAACAGTATGAACATATTTTACAGCAAGAAGGGGAACTCCTATTTAAAACCGATAATCGTGGACTATTCGAGTATTCCCTCTGCAGCTTCTCCGCATTCGGTATGTTGCTGGGAGAAGTAAATCTTGATTTGCATGCAGAAGAAGATCCATTGAATGTCATGACAGAGTATGAAGAAAAGTTTTCTGCCAAAGGACATCCGATTTATCGCTGCAAAGCTGTTTTTCAAGGATAAGTAAAAACCGCATATCCCTTTCTAATTGTATATAGCGGGATGTGCGGTTTATAAGAAATGATTTTGTGATAAATATCATTAATCTTTTTTATCTTTCTCTGGATAAATTTCCTCACTTGCCTCCGTTTGATATCGCATTGCAGGAAACGGGATAATGGTCGCTTCCCTTCTCGGTAGTATTCGCTCTTTCATATACACATGAAAGAGTGCCTCGCAAAATGTAAAGAAATAAGCAATCGCCAACGAAATGGCTACTAAAGCTGTTGATTGGCCAACATACATTCCAGAAAATAGCCAAACGACGAGAAATGAAATGCCGAAGTCAACGATAGCTGATGCGAGCATGCCAATTGCAGGAAGGATAAGAATGTCCGCTAGATAAGCAACTCCTGTCAACAAGAGTGAAAGGATAATTAAATGACCAACTGTAACTGATCCAAACACGGCGAGAAATGATGACAGGATAATCGCTGTGTAAACCCATTTAATGCCCAATGCTTTCATATGTACCAATTTAATAACCCCTCGCTTCTTGATTATATAGAGTTAGTATTAAGCTGGTTATAGCTTTTTATACACGAATAATCGAGTTTTAAAAAAGTACTTGACTTTATAGGTCGTTATTTGTCATAATTATTAGTAGTGAAAATAATTAGTTGCCTTTAAGTCAACCCTGTGAGGTTGGCAAGGTGATGCGGAATTTAGTTGTTCGAAGAGAACGACTGATAGTGGAATGGGAATATCCATGCGCTAAAAATCTGCACCTTGCTGGCATAAAGGCAAGGTGTTTTTTTATGCAACAATTTAAAAAAACACCTTTCGCTAGAAAAATAAAATGCGAGGAGAAGGAATATGAAACAACGAGAAATTGGCGTCGATGAACGATTACCCTTTATGCAGAGTCTGCCATTAAGCCTACAGCATTTGTTTGCCATGTTTGGTTCAACCGTGCTTGTACCAATTTTGTTCGGGGTTGACCCAGCAACGATTCTAATAATGAATGGATTTGGAACGTTATTATATATCTTTATTACAAAAGGAAAGATTCCAGCTTATTTAGGTTCAAGTTTTGCATTTATCTCGCCGGTTACAGTCGTCTTGACACATGGTGGCGGATACGGGGCGGCCCTTGGTGGATTCTTCGTTGTAGGTGCAGTACTTGTCCTTATCGGCTTAATCGTTAAGTTTGCCGGAACGTCTTGGATTGACTTTATATTCCCGCCGGCGGCAATGGGAGCGATTGTTGCGGTAATTGGACTGGAGCTTGTGCCAGTAGCTGCGGATATGGCAGGATTGATCGCTGCTCAAGACGAACCTAGAGACACGACAGCGATTACGGTTGCTTTACTTACACTTGGTGCGACAATCATCTACTGGGTAACAATGCGCGGCTTTTTAAAAATCATTCCGATTTTACTTGGAATCGTAACTGGATTTATCATTGCCACTATATACGGTATCGTTGATTATACGGCGGTAAAAGAGGCCGCTTGGATTCAAATGCCGACATACTACAAAATTGAGTTTAACTGGGCAGATATTTTAATTATTTTACCAGCGGCACTCGTTTTAATTCCCGAACATATTGGTCACTTAGTTGTGACAGGGAATATCGTGAAGAGAGACCTAGTGAAAGATCCGGGCTTAGACCGTTCCCTATTAGGTAACGGTATTTCAACAATGATCTCGAGTTTATTCGGTTCCACACCAAACACAACGTACGGTGAGAATATAGGAGTACTCGCAATAACAAGAGTATACTCCACTTGGATAATCGGGGGAGCGGCCATTACTGCAATTATTCTATCATTCTGTGGAAAACTTGCAGCATTGATATCATCTATCCCGACACCGGTAATGGGAGGTATTTCCTTACTGCTCTTTGGAATCATCGCGGTTAGCGGGTTAAGAATGCTCGTTGAAGCACAGATTGATTATAATAATTCTCAAAATGTCATTCTAACGTGTGTCGTGCTTGGAATTGGGATCAGTGGTGCAAGTATCAATATTGGTTCGGTTGCATTGACAGGCATGGGCCTTGCAACAATCGTCGCGATTATCATCAGCATCTTTTTCAGACTGCTCGATGTATTAAAATTATCTAATGAATGAAGTCAGAATAATTATGTTCTGACTTCTTTTTCTATATCAAAAGCTGAAGCTAGACAATCTATTACGGTGTAATCGCCCCTAGACCTAACGTATCTGAGAACCGAACGAATTCAGGCGATAGGTAATCGTCGTTAACACCTGACTTTAATTCAACTAATACCCAGTGGGATAGAGCAGGACTGAAAACGCGGCGCTTGTCGCAATGTCAGTAATAGTAGATTTTAGTCGTAAAATTCCACTGAAGTTTCGTTCTATGTTATAATCAAACAAATCAATATTTTAAATGAAGTATGAAAGTACATAAGGGGGAAAAGGGTTATGACGATAAAAACAACGGATGGTATTATTTCACAAACGGAGCAGTATGGTGCAAATAATTACCATCCACTCCCAATTGTGATTTCTGAAGCGGAAGGGGTATGGGTGAAAGACCCGGAAGGTAATGAGTATTTAGATATGTTGAGTGCATATTCCGCTCTAAATCAAGGGCATCGCCACCCAAAAATTATTCAAGCATTAAAAGATCAGGCAGATCGAGTAACACTGACTTCTAGAGCGTTTCATAATGATATTCTTGGTAGGTTGACGGAAAGAATTGCGAAATTAACCGGCAAAGATAAAGTTTTACCGATGAATACTGGGGTGGAAGCCGTCGAGACAGCAATCAAAGCTGCACGGCGCTGGGCCTATGAAGTAAAAGGTGTGCAGGATAATCAGGCAGAAATTATTGCTGCAAGGGGTAACTTCCATGGCCGTTCGATCAATTCCATTTCTTTGTCTAATGATGAAACAGCAACAAAAAACTTCGGACCATTTGTACCAGGGATTATGAAGGTTGCTTTTGGTGAAGTGGAAGCTATTCGCAAAGCAATTACCCCAAACACGGCAGCGATTATTGTTGAACCAATCCAAGGGGAAGCAGGGATCATAATTCCTCCAGAAGGTTATTTACGTGAAATCCGTAAGATCTGTGATGAGAATAATGTATTGTTTATAGCTGATGAAGTACAAACTGGTTTAGGCCGGACAGGGAAGATGTTTGCCTGTGAATGGGAAGGTGTAGAACCGGATATTTATGTCATGGGTAAAGCGCTTGGCGGTGGTGTTATGCCAGTCTCTGCGATTGCTGCGAACAAAGAAATCATGGATGTATTTACGCCTGGATCCCACGGTTCCACATTTGGTGGTAATCCACTTGCTTGTGCGGTTTCTATTGCTTCGATTGATGTCATCGAGGAAGAGGATCTTGTAACGAACTCTCTTCGGCTCGGTAAATATTTCGCTGAAGAATTACGAAAAATCGATAATCCGGATTTAGTGGAAGTGCGGGCGCGAGGACTCTTTATCGGTGTCGAGTTTAACCACCCAGTCCGGGGGTTCTGTGAGACACTAAAAGAAGAGGGAATTCTCTGTAAAGAGACCCACGAGAATACAATTCGTTTCGCACCGCCATTAATAATCACCAAAGAAAACCTAGATTGGGCACTAGAACGCATTCATAACGTATTAAGTAAATAGAGAAATTTTCACTAGGCTGGAACATAACGAATGTGTGACTGGTTATGTTCCAGTTCTATTTTGAAAATATATATAGAGATATACGAGCTTTTGTTACATATTTAAAAGGCAACTGGAGGTTTTTCACATGAGAAATATATCAATTATCGGAATGCCGATCGATCTTGGTCAATTACGGCGCGGAGTCGATATGGGCCCCAGTGCAATTCGCTATGCCGGTATCATAGAAAGGCTTGAGAATAGGGGATACACCGTTAAAGATTTAGGAGATATCCAGATTGGTAGAGATAAACTAAAGACAGATCCGAAAACTGGAATCAGAAACTTGGAAGCGGTCTATAAAGCAAGTGAACAGTTAATGATCCAGATTGAAGAAGTTATACAAAAGGATTCTTTTCCGCTTATTTTAGGCGGTGACCATAGTATGGCTATTGGTACATTAGCAGGGGTAGCTAAATCTTATAAAAATCTTGGCCTTATATGGTATGACGCCCACGGAGATCTGAATACTCCTGAGACGTCTCCATCCGGAAATATCCATGGTATGCCACTTGCTGCATCGTTAGGCTATGGCGAAGAAAGTCTCACTGAAATTGGTGGATATTCTCCAAAAGTAAAACCAGAAAATATTATTATCATCGGTGCGCGTGACCTAGATCCTGGTGAAAAAGATTTTATTAAAGAAAAAGGAATCAAAGTGTACACGATGCATGAAATTGATCGAATCGGCATGCCTCAGATTATTGAAGATACGAATCAATATTTTGAAGAGCAGGGGGTAGACGGGGTGCATCTTTCCTTTGATCTCGATGCAATAGATCCCTTGGACGCACCGGGTGTCGGCACTCCAGTTCCAGGCGGGGTAACGTTCCGTGAAGCTCATCTTGCCATGGAGATGCTTGCGGAAACTGGTAAAATTACATCCGCTGAATTTGTAGAGGTCAATCCAATTCTTGATGAGCGAAATAAAACGGGGACATTGGCAGTTGACTTAATTGGATCATTATTTGGTGAACGAATCCTATCCTAGAGTAATTGGTTATAAAATTCCCATTGTAACATCAGAATAATTGCAAATCCTAAGTGAGAGATTCAACAGCCAGTAACGGCCCAATTTATTCAACTAATACTCAGTAAGGAAAAAACGACTAGATGATGTTTTCCTGTATAAAAGATGCACGGTTAGGGTGCAAATAACATAAATATAGCAGTAAAGAGCTGCTGTTACTTGTTATTTCTTACAGTCTTTGTTATAGTAGTGAAAACAATTAAATATCTCTTATTTTATAAACGATAAAGTAAGGATAGAGGTTGCAGTGACCATTAGTACATATGTGGAGGGTGAATGAGACCCAGTGAACCATATGGAAAGGGGGAATTGCCGAAGCAGAAGGAAGCTCATTAATTCCGGATGCTGGGTCTATATCGAATAGGTATAGATCTGTCATATAGGCAACTATATGGGGAGCTATCAAGCGAAAGAACAATCCATCGTTCGAAAAGCAATAGCGGCCCAAACCGTTATTGCTTTTTTGCTTTTATTGATGGTAAAAAAGAAAGGGATGTGAAATAAATGTATTTTGGTAGATTACTAACAGCAATGGTGACACCTTTTGATAAACACGGAGAAGTAGATTATGGTAGAACGTCAAAGCTAATTGAACATTTACTCGATACAGGAACTGATGGTTTAGTTGTGGCCGGGACAACCGGTGAATCACCGACATTAACGACGAGAGAAAAGGTTGAACTATTTAAATATGTAGTGAAAGAAGTAAATGGCAAAGTACCGGTGCTTGCCGGAACAGGCTCGAATAATACGAGAGCCTCCATTGAACTGACAAGAGAAGTTGAATCGATTGGCATTGATGGAATTATGCTTGTCGTACCATATTATAATAAACCTTCTCAAGAGGGATTATATCAACATTTCAGCCAAATTGCAGCGTCCACATCTTTACCAGTCATGCTTTACAATATTCCAGGAAGATCTTCTGTCAACATGACTCCTGAAACGATTATCCGCTTGTCCCAAGTTGATAACATCGTCTCCGTAAAAGAAGCGAGCGGAGATCTTGATGCAGTATCTCAGATCATTGAAGAAACTGGAGATGACTTCAGTGTATATAGCGGGGATGACGGCATGACGTTACCAATTCTTTCTATTGGTGGAACGGGGGTTGTATCGGTCGCAGCTCATGTGATTGGGAAAGATATGCGAGCGATGGTCCAAAACTTCCTTGATGGTAACGTTACAGAAGCTGCTGGAATCCACCGTCGCATCGTGCCGGTTGTAAAAGCCTTATTCCAGGCTCCAAGCCCATCACCGGTAAAAGAAGCATTAAATGAAATCAACGTACCCGTTGGAAGTGTCCGCTTACCACTCATCCCATTATCAGATGTAGAAAAAGCAAATCTCACGCAAACCCTAGTAAACTTCCAAACAAATACTGTAGAAAATTAATAGAAATATGTTAAAGCTAAGGAGAATTTATTTTTCCTTAGCTTTTTAACTTTAGGGGATTATTAAGGTTCCTTGTAAAATGAAGATGCTGAGGATAACTGAAATTGTTAGCACTAGCCCGAGAGTAACAGTTTGTACGTTGCTGCGACTACTAGATGTGCTAGCTTAGTGGCAAACCCTCTACGGAGGGACAAGTAATCGCAGTCCCAGGCTTCCGCGTAACAAATCGCGTTCTTAACCTGCAAGGGCGTTTCCGTCTTTGTTTCAATGTAAATTTCTCCTGAAATCTAATTGTAATCTAAGCATAATCTTTTTGTTACGATTGGATGTTATACTGCAACCATAGATTGCGAATTAGAAATCTATGGAAATGGGGGAAAAAGGTTGAGGAAAAAGATAACAATCGTCACCTTGATAGCTTCTCTATTATTTATCCAAGGCACCTTTCATTTACAAGTCCATGCAAGTGGCAAGGGTGATTTAGAGGAGATCCAACAAGAGAGAAAAGAAATCCAGAACAACTTATCAGCTGGGGAACAGAAAATCAATGAACTTTATGACGATATGAAAGCATTGAACGAGGAAGTCAATCGGTTAGATGACCTTCTACAAGAGAAAGAGGCAAAAGTGGAGGAAATTACATATGAGATTGAAACTACGAAAGAAGAGATTTACACCCTCCAAGCAGAAATCGATCGATTGAATGCAAGTATTGAAGAACGCTTTGACTTGTTGAAAACAAGAGCATCATCCTACCAGAAATCAGGCGGGCTAATTAATTATATTGAAGTGATCTTTGACTCCCAGAGCTTTGGAGACTTCATTAGCCGCGTAACTGCAGTCAATCAAGTAATGGATTCGGATGCGATGTTGATGGAACAGCTTGAAGCTGATATGGAACTTGTCGAAGCGCATCAGCACTCAACACTTGAAAAGCTGAATGATTTAGACCAAATGCATGAAGCGCAAGAAGCAGAACGTGCACAGATTGAACAGGAAAAGCAGCAACAAGAGACGGTTAAAGCGTCTTTAAATGATAAGCGCCAGGAACTAGTTGCTTATGTCGAGCAATTAGAAGGGGAAGATACACGTTTAAAAACAATGGAAGATACAGTCAAAAAAGAAATTGCTGCAGCAGAAGCGGCAGAACGTGAGCGCCAAGAAGAGATTAAACTAGCAGCTGCTGAGAAAGCGAAACAGGAAGAACAAGCCCAAGCTGCAGTGGTTAAAACGAAATCAGTAGAGAAAAAAGAGGAACAGAAAGAAAGCAAACCGGTTCAGGTGAAAAAGGAAGAACCGGCTGTAAATAAACCGGAATCGAAACCAACGCCAAAGCCAAGCGAATCTGATAATAAGTCATTCACAGTTACATCTACCGCTTATACAGCAGACTGTAACGGCTGTTCTGGTGTAACAAGTACAGGAATCGATTTAAAGGCGAATCCAAATGCGAAGGTAATCGCAGTTGATCCAAGTGTCATTCCACTTGGAAGTATCGTTCATGTGGAAGGATACGGCCATGCGATTGCAGGAGATACAGGAAGCGCAATTCGTGGAAATAAAATAGATGTATTCGTCCCAACGCAAAAGCAAGCAACAAGCTGGGGCGTACGCACGGTGAAAGTAACGATTCAGTAATAACAAGTGCTCCTATATAAAAAAACAAAGAAAAGGTCGGCATCTTGGTGCCGACCTTTTCTATTACAATTTTTGACCACAGTTCGAGCAGAAGTTTGCTCCATCTGTTTTCTGCCCGCAATTTGGACAGAAGTTGGGCTTGCTTGAATTGCCAGTTGACTGGTTATTCGCTGCTGGCTGATTTTGTTGCTCCTGTTGTTGATTTTGGTCCGGTTGATTCATTTGTTTCATGTTTTTCATCATTTCACTTGCAACGTTCATGCCCATCATCATCCCGGCCATGTCGGATGCGGTTCCGCCACTTTTTACCTTACCTGAGGCTATACCGTCAGTCATTTCAAGTTGTTGATATTTCGCAACGTCACCAACCATACCCTGGGAAGCAGCTTTCGTAATCATATCCTGAATTTCTTTTGGATAGTTAAAGCTGTTTACATTAAATCCAGTGATGGAAAGCCCTAAATCATAGATTTCCATATCAAGGTCTTCCTGGATGCCCTGTGAGATTTCAAATGAATTTGCTTGCAGATTAAACATATCCTTCCCTTCACGCGCAATCCATTTCATTAAGAGTTGATCCAGCACGGTAGTAATCCGGATTTTTACATCTTCCACGAGATATTTCTTTTTCACACCTGCTACATTTTCGATTAATCTCACATAATCATTTACTTTAAAATTAAATGTCCCGTTCGCCCGGATTGGAATTCCACCCGGTAAAGCGGGGGAGGGGGAAGGGATGTTGATTGCGTTTTTCGTTCCCCATTTCACCGTGAATTGTTTCGTGTTAACAAATAGGACTTCGACACGCAGTCCGGAATTAAAGCCAAATTTAAATCCTTTTAAAGTTGATAAGAAAGGAATGATTTCTGATTCAATATTATACTCCCCATCCTCTTCAAAAATTCCTTCAATTTTTCCATTACTAAAGAAAATTGCATCTTGACCAGGTTGAATCATTAGGCGACTGCCTTTTTTAATCTCCCGGTTCGGCCACTTCCAAAAAATCATATCATCTCTAAATTCTTGCCATTCCACAACGTCTGCTAGTTGATTTCTAAAAAAAGACATGGAATCCGTCCTTTCTCGTTACGTATAATTATTTATTTAAAATTTCCTACCGCCGCCACTATGCGAGCGGCCAGCACGGGTGACACCGCCACCACCAAATCCACCGCCGCCACCGCTATTGCTATTATTTGACGGTTTTCTTTTTCTTGTGACGGTTTTACGGAGATAGCGGTCATGCTTCTTGACGATTCGCGAGTTATTCCGATTTAAATATGTTCCACTTGTTACTGTGCTTTTTCCCCCCGAGGAATATGCCATGATAAATACGATTAATCCACCTAGAGTAATAGCAACCCCAAGTTGAAGATACGTATTTAAGAAAATAGATTCCGGATTTACACCGGGGCGAATATTCAAATATTCAGCGGATTTCTCAAAGAATAGCTCAAAAGCTTCAAAGTAATCGTCATTCGCCAAGTCAGGGATAATGTGATCGAGAATTAATTGTATTCTTGCATCGTCTACATATTCCTCTCCCTTTCCGAACCCTGCGATATAAGCTTCCCTATCCGCGCTTGATTCTATATAAATAGTTAAGATGACCATATTATCTTCTGCGCGGTTCAGTTTTTCTTCTAGTTCATCGGAAATGTCCTGTGTATACCTCTTTAGTGATTTACCCTCGATGTCATTTGTTGTAACGACAATGAAGTCAGTCGACCATTCACTAAAATAGGAGGCAGCTTTCTTTTCCAGCTGTTGTATTTGATTTGCATCTAACAGGCCAGCTTCATCGTAAATTCGCTCGACATCTGCAAAGGCGGGAGTTGTGAATAAGAAAAAGAATGCGATAAAAATGATTGCACTTTTTGATAAACGGTTCATGAACATTAGAAATTGATACCTCCTGTAACAATAAAGGAGATAATTTTCATTAAGATAAAGGATCCACCGGCAATGCTTGCAAACCATCCGGCAATCTTCGCTTTACTGAGTGGAGGCTTTCCGACAACTTTTCCGGTTTGCCCGTTCATTGCAAAAATATGTTCCGCCTGCTCGTAATCATAGTATACCATCCAGACTGGAAGTAGCGTATATAGGCTTTTTGTTTTTGCCGTACGGATATTTTTATCTTTATAATTCACGGAATGGTATCCACTGATTGTTGAACGAATATAATCATCAAGTGGTTTACGCATTTTATCCTTTACCCGTGGCAATAAATCTTCTGCATCATAATTGTACTTCTCTGCAATATAACCTGCAAGATAAGGGGTTTTGAAGTCTTTTAGATCACTATATTGATAGGGTTCAAGCTTATCCATCAGAGCATCATCCATTTTTTCCGAAGCATCGACTGGCACCCGGCTAAAGTCTATGCGTAAATCTCGGTATACATCATAATACTTTGTTTCCGTATAAATATAATCCCCTCTTGTGTAGTTTCTTACCCTCGTTCCAATTGCATGGACTTTCGCTTCATTTTTTAAATCATAGAGCCAGAAGGGGACATATATGCCGGTAATTTCTTTAATCCGGTCAGCCATCTTGAAATCTTTAGGGGTAAGCAGTCCTCTTCTACACCATTTTCGAAATGCTTGTTCTGCTTGCTGTTTTGAAATGGTGAACGGAAGCACAAGCGAAGGGGCAAGGATTCCAGACACACGATCAGCCAACACGACAGCTGCCCCACAGAAACTGCAATTGGTCGCGGTAGTATCACCATCTGTAACAATGACAGCCCCGCAGTTCTCACATTGATATTCTTTTGCTTCCTCTTCTTCAAATACCGTTTCAATAAAGTCCTCGGAAAAGTTCTCTATATTATCCTGTCTACCGCAATTGTCACAGGACAATGTACCAGAATCGGCATCGAACGTCATATCACTCCCACAGTTTGGACATTTATATTGTATAACCATTTGTAATCCCCCGCTATTCGTTAGATGTCTCGCTTCTGTTCGTCGTTAATTTTGCAATTTCTTCATCTATGGACTCAATAGGTGCTGGTTTGTTTCTTAGCTGTTCAAGTGCTTCAGCTTCATCCAGCTTAAAATTTAGTTCTTCCTCGTAACTCATAAAACCGGAAGTAATGGAGGGGTTCCCACTATTTATTTTTTGTTTCTGGTTAAGTAGTGCTGATTTTTCTTTAATCATTCGGCTTCTTGCTTCCAATTGCCTGACATCCAGCGTTAATTTTTCTTCTAGTAATCTCATTTGCCTTGCTTCTATTAGAAGTCGATTATACTTGGCAACTAGCTCTAACTTTTTACTTTCTAGATGTTCTTGGTCATCTAAAAATCCTGCAGCCTGTGTTTCGATCCTATCAGCTGCGCGTTCCCGGTAGCGCTCTAGCTTTCTAATTTCCATTTCACATTCATCCACTGCCCGCTTAGCTCGTCTTACATCCGCTTCTAATGCATTCACTTCAGATTGTATAGTACGAAGATCGAGGTTCACATCGCGTAATGTTTTTTCAATAACTTTTTCAGGATCTCTGGAACGATCGATTCTACTGTTTATATTTGCTTTCATAAGGGTAGTAAATCTAGAAAGGATTCCCATTCCGCTTCCTCCTCCATATAAGGGTTAATTTTAGTTTAACTCAATATCTCACCTTTCGCATCTGAAAAAATAATCACTTTTATTCAGCGTGAGCGCAACCTTCTCCTGGAGGTCCGCAGTCCAGACACCTCTCGCTTTCCGCGGGCGGCTGGTGAGCCTCCTCGCAGGCAAGCCTGCTGTGGGGTCTCACCAAGCCTATCCTCCCGCAGGAGTCTCGAGGTGTCTGGACTGCTCCCAGGAAAGGCCAAACTAGGAACACTATTTCGTACTCCAGAAGTATAATTTTATCAAGATGGAATAACTTCCATTCATCATAATCATCTTTACCAGTTCAGTTGCCCGGCGGACGGTGACTCCTACGGGAAAAGCACGAGTCCAGACCTGAGCAGGAAGCGAACTTCTTCCGAGGAGGCTGAGGCCGTGCCCGTAGAAAGCATCCGTCCGCCGGGCAACTGAACGGTAATTAGAACGCCAATAAAATGAATGCTCAAAATACTTACGCTGAATGAAAGTGATTCGCTGTTTTGGGCTGCGAAAGTTGGGGTAATATATATTACGGTATAAAGGGAAGTTTGGTTTCATTTTTCTTTTTATTGATAGTAAATTGTGAATAGGACTAATTGTTAAAACTTTGTTATGTTTTTGTAATGTTTTCTTAAGATTTGTAAAGGCTTTATCGGGGTACACATTAAGTAGAAAGCTAAAGAAAGGAATGAAACATGATGAAGAAGCAACTCAAAATTTTCGCCTCGATTTTCCTTTTATCAGGATTCCTTGTAGCTTGCGCAGATGCTGAAGATCCAGCAGAAGAACCAATGACACCGGATGTACCTGGTGAAGAAGCGCCTGATGGCGGCGTAGATCCTAGTGCAGACACAGATGAAGGACTCTAAACGAAAAATAAACACAACGATAACAAAACGGGCTCTAAATAGAGTTCGTTTTGTTTTTTTAGAATAATATATTTGCAATGGCTGAATATTTATTATATACTTTACTCAACAATGTTGAATAAGAGTAAACTAATATTGAGTTTAATTTTTTACAGCGTATTGTAAACGGTTCCAATGATTTGATGAACGGAGGGATAGCGTGGAAAATTTATCGAAAGAAGTAATTATGAAAGAGGTTGGTCCCCGAGATGGTTTACAAAATGAAAAGGAATGGATTCCGACCGAACATAAAATTGCTTGGATTAATATGCTTTCGAATACAGGGGTAAAGGAGATAGAATACTCCTCGTTCGTAAATCCAAAAATGATCCCCGCCCTTAAGGATGCAAGAGAAGTGGGCGAGCGTATTATCCGTAACCCAGATGTTACCTATTCAGCACTTGTTCCGAACATGAAGGGATTAGAGTTTGCATTGGAAGCAGGTATTGACCGGGCATCTGTCTTCATGTCGGCAAGTGAAATGCATAATCAGAAGAATATTAATAAATCGATTGGGGATACGTACCCGATTCTAGAAGAAGTGATTAAGGAAGCAAAGGATGCCGGGAAACTTGTGACAGGATATATTTCAACTGTATTCGATTGTCCATACCAAGGAAAGATTACGCCAGAACAAGTGCTTGAAGTATGTGACCGGCTCGTTGAAGCAGGTGTCGATGATTTATCGTTAGGCGATACGATCGGGACAGCGGTTCCTACCGATGTTGAAAAGCTGCTCGAAGTATTACTGAAACATTTCCCGAAAGAGAAGCTTATTCTCCATTTCCATGATACAAGAGGGATGGCAATCGCCAATATTATGACTTCACTCCATTATGGAATAAATCGATTTGATAGTACTGTAGGAGGGCTCGGAGGCTGTCCTTATGCAAAGGGTGCTACCGGAAATGTGGATACGAATGATGTATTGTACTTGCTGCACGGGATCGGAATTGAAACAGGGATTAGTGAAAAGAAAATGCAGCAAGCAGGTCTCTATATTCAAAACATCCTTGGCAAGCAACTGCCAAGCCGCTCCCTAGCTTATATATCCAATGCCTAATAATGAGCCATGGTACCGAAACGGTTATCATGGCTTATTTTACTCTACTTATCTTGACTTGCAGGTCTTGCTATTCTATCATAATAACGTAATAGAATATTTGGGAAAGGAATGAACACCCATAGATCTGCAAAGTATTGGTAAAAAAATTAAGCAAATCCGATTACGAAAAAAGCTAACACAACAGCAAATTGCTGATCAATGCCAAATATCAAAAAGTATGCTCTCCAAAATTGAAAACGGCCAAACTGCTGCAGCTGTCGCGACACTCTCGAAAATCAGTGAAACATTGGAAGTTCCACTTTCCTGGATTTTAGATGAAGAGAAAGAAGAAGAACTCGTATTACAAAGAAATAATGACCGCCCATCTAAAGTAGGGGACGAGTCCATGGGGTATTCTTATGAACTGCTTGCAAACCGGGCTCATTATAGCGGGATCGAACCAACAATTGTCCATGTTACACCAAAGGAATTCAACAAGCGGACGGAAGGGTATACCCACTCACAGGATGAGTTCATTTTCATTTTGGAGGGCTCCATCATTCTTTTTTATAATGGAGAAAAGCATTTGATGAAACAGGGAGATAGTGCGTATTTCCAAGGGCACAAGCCGCATTTATTCATGCCGGTGAATCAACATGAAGAGGCGAAGGTACTTACATTATTTATTGATAGAGAATAGCCACTACCTGGTTTACAGTTGTTTGTGAACCAGATAGTGGCTATTTATTTACTCAGAATCAGTTATTTTAGATGTATCAGCCTCTGCCTCTATTTGTTCCTTTTTCGCTTTTGTTTCTGGAACAGGGTTGATCGTGCTTACGGCTTGTGTTTGTTTACCTGCGATACCTTCCAGTAATTCTTTTACATCAATACCGGAAGTCTCTTTTAATGTTTCCTGCAGACTTGCCATTAGATTAGTTGCATAACCTGACACTTTATTGGCGCCACCATCACCTTTGCCGCCACCAGTATCAACAACCGTAATCTTATCGATGTTGCCAAGTGGTCCTGCAACTTCTTTCGCATAGTCAGGAAGCATCTTGATAACCATATCGAGTATCGCTGCTTGACCGTACTGTTCGAAAGCTTCGGCAATTTTCTCTTTGGCTTCCGCTTCTGCGATACCTTTGAGACGGATGATTTCTGCTTCCGATTCCCCTTGCGCTCTTAATGAATCAGCTTTAGCTAGACCATCAATCCGTACTTGTTCAGCTTCCGCTTTTGCTTGCGCTTCAATACGGTATTTATTCGCATCTGCTGCAGCCATTTGTTTCGCTTTCTCTGCGACAGCCGCTTGCTCAACTGCATAACGGTCCGCGTCCGCTTTTTTCTTAACTTCTGAATCATATTGTTTTTCTCGACGTTGAATCTCTTTTTCTTCGAGTTCAATTTGTTTTTGACGTTCGATAATTTGAATCTGCATTTCCTGTTCGGTAACTTGTTGTTTCGATCTTGCAGTTTCAAAGTCGTACGCTTGGTCAGCCCGTGCTTTCGCAATATCCTGTTCGCGGCGGTATTCGGCTGTTTTCAACTGATTTTCTTTTTCTGCTTCAGCGATTTCAGTTGCACGTTCCAGTTCGGATTTTTGTGCATCCTTCGCAGCTTCGGCCCGCTTAATCCGTGTTTCTTTCTCCGCGTCAGCTGTTGCAATATCTGCATCCCGTTTTACTTGGGCAATTCGCGGTTTCCCGAGGGATTCGAGATAACCATTCTTATCTCTTACTTCTTTAATAGTGAAGGATACAATAACTAGCCCCATTTTCGCAAGGTCTTGAGAAGCAACCCGTTGCACTTCCTGGGAGAACTTATCCCGGTTTTTATAAATTTCCTCAACGGTCATGGAACCGAGGATGGAGCGGAGATGCCCCTCTAATACTTCTTTTGCTTCAAATTCCCGGTCTTGCCGGCTCTTTCCTAAAAATTGTTCAGCGGCAGTTGCAATCTCATTGATCGATCCACCGATTTTAATAATAGCAGTTCCATCCGCCATTACGGGAACACCTTGTTCCGTATAGACTTCGGGAGTAGAGACTTCCAGTTTACTAGACAAGAGACTTAATGGGCTTGCCTGCTGGAAGACCGGCAGAACAAAAGTACCGCCGCCACGGATGATTTTAATCTTATTCCCTGCTTCATCCGTATGTACATTTTTACCTCCTAGATAGCTACCTGTTACAATTAATGCTTCGTCTGGTCCAGCTGTACGATATCTCGTCGTGAAAATCGCGATAAAGGCAATGACAAGAAAGACGACAATCGCAACAACTACCCAGACAGCCATGCTGACTGATTCAAACATGCAGTTTCCTCCTTAATATATATTTATTAACATACTCTCTTTGAGTAGATTAAACGGATTATAAATCGAACCCTGACTCATATGGAATGACATAAAGGATACCATTCTTCACTTCGATAACAAGTACACGGCTGCCTGCCTGGATTTCTTCCTTATCATAACTTGCTGCAGGCTTTGAGATTGTGCCACTTTTACTTTCTATGACAATTTCTCCATAACCATCAAGCGGGATAGAAAGGATTAATTTACCAACCCTTCCTTTTAGTGATTCCTCTGTATAACTTAATGATTCTTCTGTTGATTTCATCGGAATAAATACGAAGAGGTTCAGTACGGAAGTGAGTATAAATGCAATAACAACAGAAATGATGATAATAAGAACCGTTGATAGTGACGAGACAATTTCCATAATATAAGCGGAGGCAGAGAAAAATGTAATGAAAGCAAGAATCAATGCCGGATTAAAAAATGGTGTAATCTCCCCAAAAGCTTCTAAGAAATCTCCAAAAAATAAATAAAGAAACGTTAAGATACCCGAAAGGATAAGGATAATTAAATAAACATTTTCTATAGACGTACCGAATAGTTCCACATAATCCCTCCTTTCTTGCGCCTTACTCTATTTACGTTTTATCGTACCATATGGTTTCAGCTTTTTCATTCAGAATTTTAATTTCTAGAGAAAATACATATTGTAATCGGTTTACTCATCCCTTATACTATGTGTAACGATATATCGTGACGCGATATAGAGATGATGAAGGAATGATGAGATGGGGAAAAGACAAGAGAATCCGATGTCAGAAGCGATGTATTATATTTTGTTAGCTCTAAGGGAGCCTCTGCATGGTTATGCGATAATGGAAAAGGTCCATGAAATTTCCCGGGGAAGAATTGAAATGGGTCCCGGAACATTATATGGAATTTTAAAGCGCCTTGAAAAGGACAACTGGATTGAACTCGCTGATGCAAATGGCAGAAGGAAGATTTATAAAATGACTGCATTGGGTGAGCAGGCGTTGGAACAAGAATATGCTCGCTTAATGGATATGGTTGCAGATGGAAGAGCTAGAATGCTAGGGGGAGAATGTGATGAGCAGTAAAAGAAAAGTTAAATTGCTTATTTTTGATGAGTGGGAGCTTGAAGAACAGGAATCATGGTTACAGGATATGGCAGGAAATGGTTGGCATCTTGTTCATTTCACATTTGGGTTTGCAGAGTTTGTGAAGGGCGAACCTGCTAAAACCCAGTATCGCCTTGAAGTTGCTTCGAAAAATAGGCAATTGGAAGATGAGCAGATTGAATTGTATGAGGCAGCGGGCTGGGAGCATGTAACGTCGAGAAGATTTATTCATGTCTTCCGTGAAAAAAAGGCGGGTGAGACAGTTGAAATTCATACCGATCCAGTGATACAAGCTAGTTCGATTAAGCGTTTAAAGCGGAATATTTTAAGCCGTGGATTCACCATCACTTTTTTTACGATTTTAATCATAATTTCGCAAGGGTATCGATTTATCAATCCGACAAGTTATGATTTATTGGAAAACAATCTATTATCGAATATAATCTTTGCTCTGATCTATCTCTTACTAGCTGTATATATGATTCGAGGAATGATCCATATATCCCTGCTGATCAGGAAGCTTAAACGTAATGAAATGTTTAATCATGAAAAGCCTTATCGACGGAAAAAAATAATGAGAAAGGTATTCTTTTTTATTTATATAGGTTTGTTTTTGATTCTACTAATCTTTATATTCAATGAAACAAGACAAATGTCTCCTGAAAAAGCATATCCGGAAATTCCAGATAGCTCACTGCCAGTAGTAACGTTGCTTGATGTAGAGCAAGTACAACTTAAAAAGGTGAGTTTTCCCACTAATGGAATCGAGCGGAAACGCGAGAATCATTTCCTTGAACAGTCAAGTATTTTCGTGCCGAAACAAATTAAACTGGAACAGCGATTCACTATCCCTGCAAAAACAAAGGAAAACGATACGGTTCCTTATACAGCAAGCATCAGCTCTTACCGTTATGATGCGTTGACGGAATCAATTGCTAAAAAGTTAGTGGATGCTTTAAAAGATGAAAAAGGCTTGGAAGATTATGAAGAAATTCATTTGACAGGTTATGATGAAGCATGGATAGAAGAACAGAATAACTATATATCTATTATTGCACGGACCGAAAATACTGTCACCGATATCGGCTATACCGGGAGCGAACCTAGTAGGGTATTAATCGATCTGTTGGAGGAACAAGAGAAGGAAGAAGGAAAAGAAAATGAGACATAACTGTAGTTTGAGCTATGTCTCATTTTCTTCTTATTAAAACAAATTCCAAGGATATTCATTAGGTGGAGCGGCTGAGATTCGAATCTTCTCTTTTTTCGTTGGGTGAGGTAAAGCAAGCTCACTCGACCATAAAGCAATCTGTTCGCCAGGTTTATTTACATTCTCCCCGTATTTCTGATCGCCATATAAAGGGAGTCCCCGACTTGCAAGTTGAACACGGATTTGGTGCGGGCGCCCTGTATGGAGCGTAATTGCAAGCAAGCTTAGTCCTTTTTTTGTACCAAGTACTTCAAAATCCAGCAGCGCTCTTTTTGCCTCTTTATTCTCCTTCGTGGAGGTGTGGACGATATTTTTCTTTTTATTCTTCACAAGATAATCTTCCAAGCGGGCAAACTCTTTATCTGGCACGCCTCTTACAATCGCTAAATATTTCTTTTCCATCTCCTGCTTGCGGATAACGTCCGAAATTCGGGAAGCGGCTTTCGATGTCTTGGCAAATACCATGACACCGCCAACTGGTCGATCCAAGCGGTGAACCATCCCGACATAAACATTACCTGGTTTATTATATCTTTCTTTAATATCGGATTTTACAACATTCAATAAATCAGGGTCACCTGTACGATCTTCTTGGACAGGCATATTTACAGGTTTAATAACAAAAAGTAAATGGTTATCTTCGTATAAAATTTTTAGATCCATGCTGATTTCCTTTCAACTGGTTATTAGTTCACATCATACCATATGTGAAAGGAAACTTCTTATAGTAGGGGGAGCATTTATTATTTCCGGTTCGAATTTTTCCTTTTATCTGCTATAGCACTCAAGGTTGTGAATTAATCTTTGAACCACTGATAACAATAGAATCATAGCATATATCGTAGAAATTCAGGAACCTCGTAATCCGTCCAAATAGATTGTCTTTACTAGGACTTTCGTTGGGAATATTTGAAATTCCGCTTTTTGCCCTGTTCAAAATAAAGAAAACAAGATATACTATCCTACGATTCCGCCAAAAAAGTTGAAACCTTTGATAAAAGTAATTCGTATCAAATGGTAGGGGAAAAAGAAAGGGGATAGTGATTTTGAAGAAATTTACAGTAGGTCTAGCTGTCTTGTTGATGGCCTTCTTAGCAGCTTGCGGTAATAGTGATGAAGCGAAGGAAGTCTATCAAAAAGCTGTCGAAGCTGGAGAGAAAATGGAAAGCGTTGAGATGGATATGGTGATCAACCAAACGATGGAGAGTGACGCGATGGAAGGTGAAATGGTGATGGATATGGATACAAAATCCGCCATGACAATTGATCCACTCGCGATGCACCAAACAGGTACAATCAGTATGGAAGTCGAAGGAATGCCAATTGAAACAGAGATGGAAATGTACCTCACAGATACAGATTTTTATATGTACGAGTCAATGTCAGAGACTTGGTTAAAAATGAGTGCAGATATGATGCCGACAGAAATGATGAATACGGACCAAACTGCACAAGACCAATTAGAAATGCTGGAGTCCTTTATGGATGATGTCGATTTCTCAGAAGAAGATGACTACTATGTATTTAAGTTTGAAGGAGAAGGCGATGAGTTTGCCGACCTTACCGAGGAACTTATCAAAGAGAATCTTGGTGAAGAAACATTTGCCGACTTAGGAGTAGAGATTTCCGAAGTACTTGAAGAAATGACAATTCATTCCATGTACTATGAACTCCATATTGATAAAGAAACATATGATACGACAAAAGTAATTACGAATATGGATTTTGATATTAACGCAGAAGGTGAATCCTTACGTATGAATCAAGAAATGACTGCAACATACACTGGAATTAATACAGTTGATGAGATTGCAGTACCACAAGAAGTAATCGATGAAGCTCAAGAAATCGAATAATGAATTGAAAAACAGCCAGCTGGGATTTTCCAGTCGGCTGTTTTTGGTTACTGCAGAGAATGATATAATTCTTCTATTCTTTCACTGTTTACCGGGCGGCTGAAGAAGTAGCCTTGTCCTTCATGGCATTGCTGCTCCTGGAGGTATTTAAATTGATCACTGTTTTCAATACCTTCTGCGATAATCCGGAACTGTAAGTTTTTGCCCATGCTAATAATCGTGTTGACAATAATTTTTCCATCCCTGTCTAGGTCATCGATAAAAGATTTATCGATTTTTAATGTATCAATCGGCAATTGCTTTAAGTAACTGAGGGAGGAATAGCCGGTACCGAAATCATCGATGGAAAGCTTGACTCCAAGCTCTTGGAGGTCATGTAATTTCTTTGTGGAATCCTCGATATCCAGTAATGTGCCTTCCGTAATCTCCAGCTCTAAATAGGAAGCATCCAGTTGAGCTTCGTGGAGGATTTCCTTTAGATCAGCAATAAAATACGGATCACGGAATTGAAGTGGTGACACATTGACGGACACGCGTTGCAAAAATAGTCCTTGTTGCTGCCAGCTCATCATTTGATGACAGACACTATGAAGAATCCACTTTCCTACAGGTACGATAAGACCTGTCTCCTCTAGAACTGGGATAAATTCCATTGGAGAGACTTTGCCGAGTAACCGGTTATCCCAGCGAAGTAATGATTCTACGCCAACAATTTTATTTGTTTTCAAATTAAATAATGGTTGATAAACAAGGGAAAATTCATTACGCTCCAATGCGTCTGTAACTTCAAGTTCAATTTGATAATCCCGATCCAGCTCTCTAATCTGATTATCTGAATGGAATTGAAAATTGTTTCTACCCTGCTTTTTAGCGTGATACATCGCTGTGTCCGCTTTTTTTACAAGATCTTCAAGCGCAGTAGTTGCATCCCTTTCTGCTAGGAAAGGATGCCCAGAACTGATTCCGATGCTTGCTGTTAGGAGCAGTTCATGATAATCGATTCGGACAGGTTCCCGGATGGTGTGAAGAATTTGATTTACCAGCCGATTTGTATCTTCTCTAGAATGGTTCTCTAATAGGATAATAAATTCTTCACCGTCATAACGGAAGATGAGCGACTCCTTTCCCACGCATGTTTCCAACCGTTTTGCCAAGGTTATGAAGACTTGGTCCCCAATATCCTGACCGAAATTATCATTAATGGTTTTAAAACGGTCAATATCAATAAAAAGAATTGTGATTTTGGTATCGGCTGGGTGCTGTTTTTCCGTTACCCATTTCTTCATATAATTCCGATTTGGAAGGTTTGTCAGAGGGTCAACATAAGCTAGGTTTTCCATCATTTGCTCATACTCTTTACGTTCGGTCATTTCACGCTGGATTAGCACGTAATGGGCTTCTCCAGTCGCGGCGTCGGACGTAGGGGAGAGATTTGCTTCCACCCAATAATAGGTCCCGTCTTTCTTCTGCTGTCTTATGTCACCACTCCATTTTCGCTGATTATTTGCAGCTTCGTTAACAAGTGTTGAAAAGTCTTCAGGGAAAATATTTGTCAACGCATTTCCTAACAATTCTTCCTGGGTATATTGGGTGACTTCTGTAAACCTTTTATTGACATACTGAATGATACCTTGATGATTGAATATAATAATCATTGCTAAGTCGTTGATTGCTTTTTCAATTTCGTGTTGGAATTTGAACTTTATCTGATCCAGTTTTTTAGATGTTTCATTCATATGACTTTCCTCACTCTTTTCACTGATTTAATGCCATCGTGATTATGTTTATAGTATTAACTGTACTATATGTGAAACGGGCTGTCTGTGACAATTAGTTAAACCTTTATGATTACTATTCGGATAATACATTTGGCTCGGGATAGTCATAACCTTTCGTATCGACTTCAACTGTCTTCATTACTTGGTCTTCAAAAGGCTTATCCAGTCCATCACGGTCAACAGAAACAATCTGATCGACGACTTCCATCCCCTCCGTCACTTTACCGAAACTAGCATAGTCACCATCCAATTGTGAGGATTTTTCTACCATAATAAAGAATTGAGAACCTGCGGAATCCGGTGATTGTGATCTTGCCATAGATAGTACGCCCCGATCATGTTTTAAATCATTATCAAAGTTGTTGGAGGAAAATTCTCCAGCAATCGAATAGCCGGGACCGCCCGTGCCAGCGCCATCTGGGTCACCGCCTTGAATCATAAATCCAGGGATAACCCGGTGGAAAATGAGTCCATCATAAAATCCATCTTCAACTAGGGAAATGAAATTTGCAACGGTATTCGGTGCAATTTCCGGATACAATTCCAGTATAATTTGTTCGTCATTCTCCATCGTAATGGTGACGACCGGATTCTCTTCCACGTCATTTGGATAAGCAGTTGTATCATCTGCAGTTTCTTCGGCTGGAGCTTCTTGTTCACCACAAGCAGTTAAAATTGCGGCAAACAGAAAAATAGTGAGTAAGAAGTGTTTTTTCATCGTCTATTCTTCCTTTCGCTGTTTGAGTAGTTAGACATCCAACTTATTATAGCACGTTACGCAGCGCTGGTTTAAGCTTGATGACCTCCGATTTTTTTGCTCCGGTCGAGGAGAATGCCTGCTTCGGTGTAACTCGAGGCTCGCAGGATGGAAGTGGCTCCGTATTTATCACGGATGGCGTCCATGACATAACCGATATTATTTTTCTTTAAGCGATTTTCAAATAAATCAAGCTGGATAGCTCTATGATCATAAAGATTACCAAGGGTTACATATACGTGGCGGATGTAGCTGCTTCCGTCATAGAATTTTTGGAAAAGCTGCATACAGACCTCATACATATCCATCGTTACATTGGTCGGGCGTTCGATGCTTTTCGAACGGGAGAACCCACCCTTCTTTTCTGAGGAATAGGAAATACTAAGACTAATTGTTTTTCCAGCTTGATTAGCAGTGCGCGCACGCCGGCAGACTTCTTCACATAAATCCAAAATACATGTCGCGACTTCCTTTTCCGTATAGTCTCGGAGCAGGGAAATGCCATGTCCGAATCCTTTTTGCTCTGTCTTGGTGAAGTTGCCGTAAACTGGGCTTAAATCAATGCCCCAAGCATGCGAGTAGAGTTGCTCACCCATAATGCCAAAGCGTTTTTTTAGTTGATTCAAGTCATAGCGGGCGAGCTGACCAAGTGTGACAATCCCCATGCGATTCAGGTTGCGTTTCATGCGGCTGCCAATTCCCCAAATTTTTTCAATTGGAAAAGGCCAAAGTTTCTCTTCTACATCTTCATAGCTGCATTCAGCGATTCCTTCTTTCTTCGCGTGAAGATCCATGACGACTTTAGCGAGAAATTTATTATCACCAATTCCGATTGCAGCAGTAAGTCCAAAGCTTTCCATAATTTCTGCTTTTATTTTCTCTGCAATTTGGCGTCGGTCACCGAATAGTCGCTCAAGTCCATTGACTGTCACCCATATTTCATCAATGGAATATGGGTGGATGGCTTCTTTTGGTGCATAATTATTGATTAGCTTTGTAATTTCCAAGGATACATGTAAATAATCGGCCATCCGAGCAGGAACGATATGAATATCCGGATCATCAGGAAGTTCGAAATAACGGCTGACATTACTGATGCCATATTTTTCTTTTAAGGCAGGAGAGGCGGCGAGCACAATACTTCCTGGGCGCTTTAAATCACCGACGACGGCAAGCATTGTTTTCATTGGGTCAAGATTACGTTTTACCGCTTCAACACTTGCGTAAAAGGAGCGCATATCGATACATAGAATGTCATGTCGCGGATAAATTGAATAATCCATCGTAGTCCACCACCTAATAGAAACGTTTGTTCTTATTGTAAGTAGTTTACTAAAGGTTATCAATGGTAAAATCCGCCAAACAAAAACTCTACCGAATTATTCAGGTAGAGCAGGGATCATTTCAATTGTCCCGTCAAGGGTTATTTGCAACTTCACCACGCATTATAGCTTAACAAGGGATTAGGATTGTTCCTCCAGTGCTTGTTTTACTTTTAATCGGTACTCGTCACTACCAATCAAGTTCACCTCGAACGAATTGATGTTATTCTGTAACAACATGCTTTGCCATTGGTTGAGGTCATCCGTAAATAAGATAATTTCTGTTTTTTCGCCGTCAAGATTTTCTGCATAAAGTGCATCATTCAAGATAAATGCGGTTGATCCACCTTTTGCTCCAAGATGGGCGTAGTAGTTCTGATTCGCTTCATTCATTTCCATTGGCCATTCCATTAAGTCCCGCATAATCGCAGCCGCTTTAGTCGGTAGTTCATCGTTGGATATAATCGATAAAAGGTTTCCATAATCCTTTGCAGAGGCTCCGATTAATCGGTCGGACCAGACCCTTTGAATGGCGAATGGCAAATCAAACGAATAGGATTCGATGTCAATCGCACCTTCTTTCATCTGTTGGCTGAAATCAATTGCAAGTTTCCGGTAACGCTCCATCGGTATAGCTTCCAGTTCGTTGACGATATCATCGGTGTCCATGGATTCGTCAGCAATATATTCCGAAAAGAGGAGGGGACTGACTAAAGGATATACCGGTTCGTGATGGGGAAGACCAAGAGATTCAATCCGATCATTAACTGTAGAAATTCCTAGCAGGTGGAGCAGATAGTCGGTATTCGCATTTGAACTGTATGTAATCATTCCTTTAGCAACTTCATGAAGAGTTGTTTGCTTATCTTTTATTTTATCCGCTGCGTGAATGGATTCGAGCCATGCTTCATGTGCAGATCCGTCCGTACCTTCAAAATAAAAACAGTTTAGATCGTCAAGAGGGACAAGCTGATCCTTATCCAGTTCACCAGCTTCTACTTGCATGGCATACTCTAGAGCAATGATTATTTTGACGGTACTTGCGAGTGGACGCACAACGTCCGATTGATAAGCAATAACTTCCTCGCCATTATTTACGACATAGAGCGAAGTTGTTTCTGGATTGTCTTGTAGATGATGAAGGACATAATCTGGATTATCACGGAAAATAATGTAGGCTGCAGTTCCGATAACAATAACGATTCCACCGTAGATAATCAGGCGCTTCTTCGTATATGTCTTTTTATCCAAGAGGATATAGACTATCAGACTAAGGAAGAGAGCTAATAAATAATTCACATTAAAAATCAACACGGCAAGAATAATTGCAAGTACAATTGTATTCATGATTACTGCTTCCCGAATTTTTTCTTTCGTTCGTTGTTTTTCACTCAGGAGCGGCAGAAGAGTAAAGATAACGATTCCGGAAAGCCCAATCCAAGCCCAAATATTCATATAAACACGTTCCTTTCGCTATTTAATGAATTAATATTTTCTTCTTAGTACGCTTAAAATGCTTGCATGGAGAATCATTAAACCGGTGATTAAAAACCAGATAATTAATTTGTATGTTTCATAGTCTAGATGTTGAATGAATTGATCATATAATTCAATTAGAAACCACCCTAACGGCATTAAAGGAAATACAATACCATATGATTTATTGGAAATACTTTGCCCGCGTTCATCTTTGAACTCTTCTCCAAATTCAAATCTTAAAGAAATGAAAACAGCAATAAAGAAAATGATGACATAAGCTAGGCGCAATATAGCTAGAAAAACTTCCACTTTAATCCTCCTCCATTTCATATTGGAAAACATCATGTAACTCAACATCAAAGAAAAGAGCAATATCAAACGCTAATTTTAAAGAGGGATTATACCTATTTTTCTCAAGGGAAATAATCGTTTGCCTGCTTACCCCTAATTGATTTGCAAGCTCACGCTGGGATAATCCTCTTTCCGCTCTTAATACAACAATCCTGTTACTAATCTTTCTTTTTTGCTTAAAGGACATATCCATTCACCTCTTCTATCATTAAGGTAACATATTTTTAACATATGGTAAACTTTTTTTTACCTTTGGTACAAAATAAATTACAGAGCGTAATTGTAAAAGCTGCGGATCACTTTCATTCGGAGTAAGTGCACTTTTGTCTGGTTGCTCCAAGAGTGCAAACAGGACGGGCGCGCGAATAGGAGAGAAAATCATTTTGTTTTCCTATTTCAGAGAGTTGAGTGCATGAATGGGAGAATACAGTCTGTTTGTATTCCCATTCCGTCATACCGAGTGCGCTAAATGGAAAATAAAGTCTGTTTGTTTTCCCGTTCCGTCATACCGAGTGCGCTGAATGGAAAATAAAGTCTGTTTATTTTCCCATCCCGTCACACCAAGTGCACTGAAAGGAAAATATAGTCCGTTTGTATTCCCATTCCGTCATACCAAGTCCACTGAAGGGAGAATATAGCCAGGTTATTTTCCCATTCCAGCAAGTCGAGTGCATTAACAGGAAAATAACACCCGCTTGTGTTCCCATCCGAGCAGAACGAACACACTAGCGAGAAAACAAAACAATTATTCTTCAAATCAGCCGGGAGAGAGGGGGAAAAGAAAAAAATCCCGGCTACTGTGTAAGAAGGGCAGTAGATGGGATTCTCTGATTGTTTGTGATGGTGAAATTAATTTGTAATATCTTCAGCTGGTCCGAAGATTTCAAAGTGGATATCTTCTTCAGCAACGCCGTATTCTTTTAAGATTTTATAAGCGGCACGCATAAAGCCTTTAGGCCCGCAGAAATAATAGGCAGCATCTGTCGTTGGGAGAATTGTGCTTAACCATTCGGTATCAATATGTCCTAATTTATCATATTGATCATCTGCTTCCGGGCTATCGTAGACGACATAGCTTTTCACATTGTTATGGGATTCTGTAATTTCACCCACACGGTCTTTCATTGCATGCACATTACCATTTTGTGCAGCGTGAATATACGTAACTTCACGTTCTGGCTGTTCCTTGATTACTGTTTCAAGCATACTCATCATTGGGGTAAGTCCGACGCCACCACTTAATAGAACGAGTGGACGAGTATCTTCTGTATCAAGATAGAATTCTCCAGAAGGTGCACTAATGGAAAGTACGCTTCCTTCCTCAACATGTTCATGTAAATAAGATGACACAATTCCAGCTGGAGTATCTGCAGTACCATCTTCTCGCTTCACGCTAATCCGGTATTGCCCTTCGTCTGGCGCACAAGATAAGCTGTATTGACGTTGGTGCGTGTATGGTTCTCCTTCGATATCAACTTTTACGGTAATGTACTGACCCGCCTTATAACTAGGAAAAGGGTTTCCGTCTGCCGGTTCTAGATAGAACGACGTAATAACATCACTTTCTTTAACTTTTTTCATTACTTTAAAGTCACGGTAATCAATCCAACCGCCTGTCATGTTTTTCGTTTCTTCATACATTTCTTTTTCAACGGAAATAAATACATCTGCAATCACACCGTATGCTTTTTCCCAGGCATCGATGATTTCATCTGTCGCAGCGTCTCCCAGTACATCTTTAATACCAAGAAGCAGATATTTACCGACGATTGGATAGTGTTCCGGCTTGATGTTTAGACTCTTATGTTTATGCGCAATCGATACGACAGCTGGTAAGATCGCTTCCAAATTATCGATGTTTGCTGCAGCTGCATAAACCGTATTTGCCAAGGCTCTCGGTTGATCCCCGTGTCGTTGGTTTGTCTGGTTGAAAATGTTTTTTAGTTCTGGATGATTTTCAAACATTAATTGATAGAAACGTGTTGTAATTTGTTCACCATGTTCTTCTAATACTGGTACAGTTGCTTTAATAATGTTTCGAGTTTCTTCAGTTAAACCTGTAGTAGTTGTTGCCATAATTTAAGCACTCCCCTTTAAAAGTTTAAACATGTATTTTGAATACATGTTTATTGTATAATTAATGTAACTACTGTATCAATAGGAAAAACCGAACCTATGTTACAATAATGTGAAAGTATTTTTTAAGGAGAAACGAATATGAATCTAAAAAAATATACAGATTATGGGCTTCGTGTTCTATTATTTGCTGGGATGAAAGAGAATGAAGAACTGGTAAACATTAAAGAAATCTCGGAAGTATTTAACATATC
The DNA here is from genome assembly GCF_009746545.1 of Oceanobacillus sp. AG. NCBI lineage: Bacteria > Bacillati > Bacillota > Bacilli > Caryophanales > Bacillaceae > Oceanobacillus > Oceanobacillus sp. AG. Next base: position 1,519 of record NZ_WOWT01000038.1, on the reverse strand, counting down.
GCAACATCACTTGGGGAAAATTGTCCACGAATTAAATAAGCTTGAGTTGATTGAAACAATTAGAGGCCGAAATGGCGGAATCCGTCTAGCAAAGCCTGCAGAAGAAATTAATATTGGTATTGTTGTCAGGCAGCTGGAGAATGACTTTAATATGCTCGAATGCTTTGAAAAAGGTCAAAAACATTGTGTCATCGAACCGGGTTGCACGTTAAAGCATGTCGTTAACCGGGCATTGCATGCATTTTTTAAAGTGCTTGATGAGTATACGTTGAAGGATTTGATTCATAATGAGCAGGAATTGAAGGAATTGATGGGGATTCGGTGAGAAAGAGGGGAAGTCACCGCTAAGGGTTTCTCTTCATGGAGGTGCATGCTATGTCTCTTCCAGATAAAATCATTAAAGAAATTGACATGTTGAATGAGAAGGATAGACAAAAGGTTCTTAACCAAAGTTATTATGTTGCCTTTGAAAATGATGCAAACGATATAACCATGTTCCAGAAAGCTGCTCACTCGGTAATGATTGGATCTCACCTAGATTTCGCACCATATGCAACAGAATCGATTTTATTGGAAGGAAATTATGAAAGAGACATTATAAATAAAATGAAGGAACTGGTAAAAGCATATAATGAAGTTAAAATGGAGTATTAGTCATTATAATAATTTAGCGAACGATTATACTTAGAGAAGAATGGGTTGAAATAGAGTTTGAACCAGATTGAATACTATATCTAAAAAAGAATAGTATCTTTTTTGGGTGACATGTGTTACACTTAGGTTACTTAATTGTTCGTGCTAGCAATACAGGATTTATGTCAAAACATTATAACGTTTATCATCATCTTGAATTATTATCAGAACAACCAAAGTAATAAACGTGCTTGATGCACAATGGAGGAATTTCATATGAACACAGGTTCAGTAAAATGGTTTAACGCAGACAAAGGTTTCGGTTTTATCGAAGTTGAAGGTGGAGACGATGTATTCGTACACTTCTCAGCAATTCAAGGTGATGGTTTCAAAACTTTAGACGAAGGTCAACAAGTTTCTTTCGATATCGAAGAAGGTAACCGTGGACCACAAGCAACTAACGTTGTTAAATCCTAATTTATAGAAAATCCCATCTGCTTCTGTAGCAGAAGGGATTTTTTTTTGTTTAAATAAAACAACAGAATCAAATGTTCTAACGTTTATACTGCAAAATCGATTAAAGGTGGCACCAGCAGAAAAAATATGACACAAGGCGAATTGGCAAAAACAGTTGGGGTTTCAAGGCAAACGATTAGTTCAATCGAGACAGGACAGTTTAGCCCAACCGCCAAATTAGCTTTGTTGCTATGTATTGCATTAGATAAGAAGTTTGAGGATTTGTTCTATTTTTATTAAGTGACTCAACTTTCGCAGCCCAAACTAGGCAGGTATACCTTGATATAGTTAGGTAATCCCGCAAACCAATACTGTAGTTGACTTTTGATTAACTTTTTGAATTTCTTGTTCGTTTTATTCAAAGCATCTT
>NZ_WOWT01000037.1:0-42231 GCF_009746545.1 Oceanobacillus sp. AG | reverse complement strand
AAACTATACCAAAAGTGGAGGTGTTTTTCTTTTTTATAGTAGGCAGATGTCAAGGTCCATAATGAATTTCCAAAAGTACTTTACCAGATAAAGGTTAGATGTCATTTTTACTCTGCGAAAGTTGAGTAAATGATTACTACTGAATGGAACAACGGGTATATGATATCCGTAAAAAAGGAAGCGCTATTATATATAGGCTTCTATTTCATATAAAATGAGGTGGCACAATGACAGGAATTAATGTAGCTTGTATCGGAGAGCTATTAATAGACATGTATTGTATCGATGTAGATGTAAGTTTAAAAGATGGGGATAACTTCAAAAAAATGGCAGGTGGTGCACCCGCTAATGTCTCTGCAACGATTGCTAGACTGGGTGGAAAAGCCTCGATGATAGGAAAAGTTGGAAGTGACAGTTTTGGTGACTTTCTAGTTGAAACGTTGAAAGATTACCAAGTAGATACTTCGATGGTGGTAAGAGATAAAAGTCTCCCAACCACGATGGCACTTGTTTCCTTGGTAACGGGGGGCGAACGTGACTTTCAATTTTATCGTGGAGCGGATAAAAATCTTAGGATGACAGATTTCTCCCTTACCGATGTAATGGAATCGAAGGTCATTCACTTTGGTTCAGCCACTGCTTTACTGGAAGCACCGCTAAGAGAGACGTATTTTTCCCTGATTAAAAGAGCTTATAATGAAAAGAAATTCATCTCATTTGATCCAAACTTCCGAGAGGATTTATGGAAAGGAAATGAAAACGAATTTATAGAATTGTCAAGGGAAATCCTGGCTTATACGGACTTTGTTAAAGTAAGTGATGAAGAATTAGTTATTTTGACAAATGAGGATGAAGTTTCCAATGGAATAGCTAAACTTCATCAATTCGGAGCAAAAATAGTTGCTGTTACAATTGGTGAAGAAGGATCGATTATATCAAATGGAGAAAAATATGAAGTTGTTCCGAGTAAAAGTATAGAAGCAATTGATACAACCGGTGCGGGGGATGCCTTTGTTGGAGCAGTACTTTATCAGTTTTCAAATAGGCTAAACGAAGAAAAAGCGATTTCAGTTTCTGATTTTAACTATTTAAAAGAAGTAACCCGCTTTGCAAATTATCTTAGCTCGGAAGTATGTACAAAAGTAGGTTCATTAACAGCTTTAGCATCTATTGAAGAAGTCTTAATTCTTAAAATGCCATAATTCAAAAAGGCAGGTGCTACTTTCTTATGAAAACAGAAATGGAGAAGATGTTAGCTGGGGAGGTTTATAATCCTTCTGACCCAGTCTTATTAAAGAAACGTGAAGAAGCTAGGCGCAAGGTTAGAATATATAATCAAACTTTGGAAACGGAAGAGGAAAAACGCACACCATTATTAATGGATTTACTTGGATCTGTGGGAGAAAATGTATATATGGAACCAAATATCCGATTTGACTATGGGTTTAATACATATGTAGGAGATAACTTCTTCGCAAACTTTGACTGTACCATTTTAGATGTCTGTGAAGTACGATTTGGAGATAATTGTATGCTCGGTCCTGGTGTGCAAATTTATGCAGCAACCCATCCACTTGATCCAACCGAACGTAATTCAGGAAAAGAATATGCCAAGCCAATCTCTATTGGAGATAATGTATGGGTTGGCGGAAATACAATAATAAACCCCGGCGTAACGATAGGGAATAATGTTGTCATCGCTTCAGGTGCGATAGTTACGAAAGATGTGCCGGATAATTTGGTAGTAGGCGGGGTGCCTGCCAGGATAATAAAACGGGTGGAAGATTGAATTTCTGAGATTGCGAACTCAGCAGATATTAAATTAAGATGGAGCTGGGCGTTAAAGTCAAGCTCCCTTTTTGTTTTCGTGGAGAGTACAAACTATTGGAGAAGCCGACCAAACGTAAAAAATTTGCAATTGGAAAATGGAGATAGAAGTTGGATCTTAAAGTCATATAATGGTGTCTATACTGCTGTGAAATATCAAAGCATGAAGTTTAAAATGGAGGGTATAGCTGTGGTCGAAGTCATCATGACAAACAATAGCTCCTTACCGATTTCCGTTTTGTTATTGGTCAAACCAATAGATATTATAATTAGACCCCTATCGTAGGTAAAGGACCAAGACACTATCAAAATAACTCATTCCTACCACTAGACTTTTATATTGCCCCAAAGGTTATTAAACTTGTGTCAGTCGGCAATACTATGATATACAATAGAAAAAGAAAGGGCAGTGCCTATGTTATTTATTGTATTTACTTGGTTGATTGTAATATTCGTATTGCTGTGTTCCACGCCCGCTTTTGCAGTATTCGCAGGTGATGTGCAATTCCAGCTTAGCCAAGAACCAAGCTGGCTCAACTTCTTTCATGGAGAATTCAGCCATATCGAGTTTGCGGGTCATTTTTTCCTGTTTTTTGCATTGGCAGCACTGCTGCGGCAAGTGATTAAAAATATGAGAATGGTATTTTTACTCGCATTTTTATATGGATTTGTCATTGAATTCGTGCAGCCGTTTTTTGGACGTGGTGCTGAATTAATAGACGTTGCGGCAAATGTTGTGGGGATTGTTAGTTTTATTATGTTACATTTTTTGTACTCGCTTATTCCTCGTACACTGTCTGATGCGGCAGAGAAATGATTCGTGCAGGGGAAAGTATAAGAAACTGATGAAGTAAGCCAAGCGTTATATCAAAAATAATCAAGACTTTTTTGATTTGGTTTTTATCCCGGTGTAACCGTCCGTAAAACTCCCACTGGTTGAAGTTTTACTTTATAAAATAAGAGGTAATAATTATTGCATGTAAGAGGAGGGTTTTCGTAGTATTCCCCCAAGCAAAGTTGTAAAGCTTAGGTATTACAACCATCACCTGACCTATCTAGAACAAAAACTCATAGACAGCATAAAGACGAAAAGAATCACATGTTGATCCTCTTCGTCTTTTGTCGATTTCTTTGTGCAGAAAGCAGCAACCTACACACTCACCCAATTATTTCGTATTGCAGCAAGTACAGCGTGCATCCGATTTTTCACCTTCAATTTTTTTATAATGGAAGATACATGATTTTTCACTGTCTTATCAGAAATGCTATATTGATTTGCGATTTCCTCATTTTGCCAGCCTTTGGACAGCCCCTCCAAAACTTCCCATTCTCTATTGGTCAGTAAATCAGAAGGCCTCGTCACGGATTGATTCGTTATCCGTGCATATTCATGAAGAATCATAGATGAAAAATACGTATGAATATATTTATTCCCTTTTAAAATATCGAGAATGGCTGATTGGAATTGGTTTAGGTCAAGGTCACCATAAAAATAACCATCAATGCCTTTTTTCATTAAGTCTGCGATTTGTTCTCGATGGACTTCTGAAAATGTCCAAACTGCCATTTTAATATTTCTGTTTTGATATTTTTCATAGATTTCATCCTGACTCGTTTGAGTGTTTAATTCAAGAATTAACAAATCCGTGTAATAATGAATCCTTGTTTCCCCTGAAAGTACCTCTTTATAATTATATAAATGAAAGGTATGTTTTGGTATCTCTTCGTTCAGAATATGAACGATTCCCTTCATATACAAACTGTTATCATGTATAAATGCAATATTACTCAATCCTCGTTCATCCCCTATAATCCAATACTTCTATAATTTAAATCGTTGTACAATATCATTCAGTTCCTCAGCAGTTTTTGCCAGCTGTTCGGAACTTCCCGCTATTTCCTCCATTGAACTGCTTGCTTGCTGCGAGGATGCAGCGGTTTCTTCAATTCCCGCTGCAGATTCTTCTGATATGGAAGCAATCTCTTCAATTGTTCCGTTCATTTCTTGGGTGTTTGCCGTAATGTCGGAAAGGTTTTCTGTTATCTGTGTTATATGCTCCTTTTTCATTTGCATCCATGACTTTCGTTGTAAAAGAATTCATAGCAGATGCTAGTTCACTCACGCGATCTGCCTGTTTCTGATCCGGAGGCCAATTCCTGCATCGTAGAAACGGGCGCGCGGGATTGATTACCTCGTCTTCTCATCATGCATTCATTCATAAATGGGAAAGTTTTAATATAAATGTCGAAATTTGGAGTTTATTGTCGAAAAAGGTATGCATGCCCGTTTTTGTAAAAAAGGATTGCAGGAAACTATAGAAAAGAGGCTATTACAATGAAAAGGTTTTTTATCAACAAGTCAATTCGGGCAAAGTTAATTAGCATGTCCATACTGTTAACCATCGTTCCTTTAGCAGCACTAGGAATGATAAGCTTTCAGACGGCAGAGACAAGTTTGAATGACTTGGGAAAAACGAATTTAAGGAACAGCGTGGAATTTACACTTGAACTGATCCAACCGTACGAAACCATTGACTTCAGGGTAGTAAATTACAGTAGAAGGGGCTAGGTATTCGCAAATAGTGTGATTTATGTTATGATAATAGTAATTAGAGGTAACACTGCATATACATATCTAAAAAGGTGTGATGTGTATGTGTGAGAACGGTAACTATAATAAAGGGGATGAGGATATGGCTAATGTAGTAGAAGATGTAAAGGTCGATATTGAACAGTCTATATCTAGATCACTTGATGAAGTACAGCAAATTAGAGAAGGTAAGTTACCTAAACGGTCCTATAAAGATATGATTGCAAGAGTTAGAGAAAAGTTAAGTGAAGAACAATAATTTTTATAGGGTAATGGAAGTCGAAGGATTTGAAAAAGATTTAATTAAAATTGCAAGAAAATATCCGTCTTCCATTGATTTAGTAGCAAGTTTATTCGAAAGGTTTGAGGAAGGAAATATCGAGGGCAATGATATAGGGGGACTAAAATTAAAAGGTGATAAAGTATTTAAAACTAGGTTGGAAAACCCCGATGCCAATAAAGGTAAAAGTGGGGGATTTAGAGTTATTTGGTATTTAGTAACTTCTGACAATGAAATATATCCACTTACAATATATTCTAAAAATGAGCAAGATGATATACCAAATAGAGAAATAATATCCTTAATTAGCAAAAGAGTATCCAATTTAGTATAAACCACTTTTTTCACACTAGATGATTTTTGTGACTAGCTTAACCCCCTTATTGTTGGTAGTAAAGACATACCAACATTAAGGGGGTTTAATATTGACTTTAAATAAATATGTAGCAGAAGGGACATCAAGTTGGCTGTTTTTGTCTGATTCATGAATTGCATAAATTCTACACCAGGCGGTAGAAATTCGACTAGAGTCTCTTGTATCTGTCCCTTCAGCCAAAGTTATTAAACCATCTGCAATCGCTGCACGACTGCCACCCGAAGAACCACTTCTATTTATATTAGACTAAAAGCTACCCTTAGTGTTTAAATTATGAAAAAAAGGAAAAACAACACTAAGGATATTTTTATGCCTACTGTTGAGTTAACCTATAAAAATTTGGAGGTGAAGAAAGATGGCAGACAACAGATTCAAAACAGGTGAAAAAGCACCTGAAAGCGGTGAATTTAAGGTTGATAGTCTAGTGAATGGCGGTTCTGGAAATAACGATAACACAACAATTAATATCGAAAAAGGGGAACAATTCCCGCCATCCCCTTCCAGTAATGATGCAGCTTATTGGGTAAAAGTATAGCATTAACAAAAAAGTGAACCCTCTTGGATGTTTCAAGAGGGTTTTGATTATCATGATGGAGATTTTCAAAATAAAATAAGGAAAACTTAGGAGGGAAATGGTGTCACTTCTTCCTAAAATAAAAACAAAGGAAAATGGAGACCGATATGATCTCGAGTTAAGTAATGGCAGATTCAGCTTATATGTCATAAAAAAGTATGAGAGCATTCAATTAATAGGGGATATATTAACTGGCATATCTTTTGTAACAGGAAGTATTTTAAATATAACTGGGGCAGCTTCCATTTATGGTCAAATTCTTTACTTAATTGGAAGTCTGGCACTTACGGTTCGGCCAACGATAAAAATTATTCGAAGATCAAAATTAAATAGGGATAAGTCGTGATGTTTCTGTACAGTTCATTTATTGCGGATTTTGTAATATTCTTGTCCATATGGATTCCCTTATAATTGGGATAGAACTACCTATCCCAATTATAAGGGGTTTTTTATGAATTGGAAGTATAAATCCCCAAGATTCAGAGTAAGTCCTCATAACCTATGGCATAGCTCCTTTATTTCAATCCCCACTCCCAATACAGGGAGAGGCACGATATATTGACGGAAATATCTCTAATATACTATATATAGTATTCTGTCATCTTTACAATCACTAAAACAAGTTAAAATCATAAAATAACCATATTAACACAGAATTTTATGTGCGAACCTCCCAGGGAATTCATGGGAGCTTCAGGTTCGCACATTTTATAAACTTCTTTCCATTAAATTCATTCAGTTGTTTATCATCTTTTAATCTTCTTTATTTAAATTGACAAAAAGGAAAGTAAATCCCAGCCCTCCCCTAAAATAAAGTTTGCAAGTTATCTAACCGGGTATAGTCTACCGGGAGAATTGTAAATTTTTAGGGGAGGTTTTATTATCAAGCGTTTTTCTTATATTTTCACATTCTTTATTGGTTTTCTATTCTTAGCAGGAACGGCTTCTGCTGAAAAGAATCATATGGTATTGCCGGGAGAAAGTTTATTCCGAATTTCTCAACTCTATCAGGTAGATATCAATACATTAATTGCAGCCAATTCTGCGATTAGTAACCCGTCAGATATTAAATTTGGACAGACGATAAAAATACCGGATGGAGAAGGTGTACCATTTCGAGTAACGGCATACACAGCAGGTTATGAATCTACGAAAAAACGCCCAGGGGATCCTGGTTACGGAATTACAGCTTCGGGAGAAATTGTCCAGGAGAACCATACGATGGCGTGTCCGCAAGCTCTGCCATTCGGTACAAAAATACATATTCCAGCACTGGATGAAACGTATGTCTGTGAAGACCGCGGAAGTGCAATTACGAATGGGCGCCTGGATATTTATATAGAAGACTTGGATGATGCTTTGGAATTTGGGGTGCAGGATTTGGAGGTTAAGGTTTGGACGTATTAATATCGTGGATGACTTATAAATAAAAAGCTATTATACCATTTAAACGTGCTAGTTTTGGGGGAGTTATCCAAATACCTCCATTTGGGGTGGTGCGCAAGTAATGGGAGAAGGGCAGAATTTACACGTTTACCAGAGAACTGCGCACCACAACTAGCCTATCATTAGTTCTATTCAACCTATATAGAAATCTAAGGATCAGTCTCTCTAGCTATATTTTATTTTTTATATTGCGGGGATAGATCCTTTTTTATAATTTTAATCTCGAATGATGAGCAGTATTCTCGTCTCTCCCTTTGCACGGCTAAACGTTAAGGAATCGTCGAGAAACTCGTTCCTCGTACAGTGCTTGAAAACCCTTTTCTTTTTTTAAGCCTGGTCGCTCTCCATTATAAACGTCAAAATAAATTGAAATAATTGAATGGAACTGTTATTATTTTCGTTGTGTCTATCATTTTAAGTAGGCTAGAAAAGTGAAAATGTTATTGGAATCTGCCTAAGATAAGGGTCCTGTGGAAAATAATATAGTGTCATAGGTTATTTATTGTAGCTAATATCCATTCAGGAAGAAGATTAATTGAGGGAATTTCTTGGGTAATAAGTTTCACAATATTTTTAGCGTGTAGATGTAAACCCTGAAGTTTCCGTTACTTCTCCTGTTTCCATATCCCTTTCGAAACCACCATGGTAGAGGGCAATAAGGAGATCATAGTCTTCATTAGATTGTATTTCTTTTACGATCTCTTTTAGAGTGGTAAAGGCATCGGCGAACTGAATGCCTTGAATATGCTCCGGTGTTTCCCAGTTTGGAACGTAATGCGTGGTCACGCCGGTAATGGCTACTTTAACCCCATTACTTAATGTTTTGATGATATAGGGGGAGCCAAAATAGGGTTTACCCGTTTTTTCATCTACTATATTAGCGGATAACCATGGATAGTTCGACTGATCGACAGCGTCCTGTAAAATAGCTTTTCCGAAATTAAATTCATGATTGCCGGGGACACCTGCATCGAGACCAATTTGATTCATAATCGCAATCATCGGATTCGGTTTCTCCGCATGATTTTTTACGTAATGGGTCATGAGTGGTGTGCCTTGAATCAAATCACCATTATCGAGGACGATCATATGCTCATTTTCCTGTCGTTTCTTCTGGACAAGTGTAGCGTATGTTCTCCATTTTCCCCAGATGTAGAGCTTTCTTCCTTATGATTGGTTTGACCCAGCTACATTTGCGGCAGGCTCTTTTGGTTCTTCGGAAGATCCGGTTAAAGAACCGGAAATGTCACTCGATTTTGCGTCAGTTTTCCCAAATAATGAAGTCTTTACGATTGACGTAGTGGCTGAAGGTCTGGATCCTGGTCAAACGGTTACTGGTTACAATCTAGGTATCTACTTAGAAGGTGGACAACAAGTAGCCAAAGTTCAGAACCTTGACGGAAGCTGGCCTGCTAATTATGGATATAGTGAACATTTTTCACTTACAGCAAATGAAGAAGGAATTGCAAGGCATACGCTAAATGTCCAGCTGAACGAAAATGTGGATGGAAATGCGAATGTTCGCTTACGTCAAGGTTCAACAAACGTTATTACAAATCCTGCGGTTATCGGTGAAGCGGAAGAAGATAATGAGGAAACGGTAACACGTTCGATTCAGGAAGCTCGAAATCTAGCGGATGGTAAGTCTGTTGCAGTCGAAGGTGTGATTACAACAGATCCAGGACTTTTCGGCGGGCAAGGATTTTATGTACAAGATGAAACGGCAGGGATTTATGTGTTTCAACATGATGAGGCGTTTCGTCCTGGAGATAAGGTGAAGGTTGAAGGTGTCATCTCGACTTTTCAAGGGTTAAAGCAAATTTCAGATTTGAAGCAAATTGAAGTTATTGGAGAAAGTCAACTCCCAGAATTTGAAGCAGTCGATAAAATAGATGATGCCAACCAAGGCGAGCGCGTTACAATTCAAGGTGAAATTGAAAACATTGTGTCCTACTGGAATGCCTTTGAATTTGATGTAAGAAACGGTGAAAACCTGACGAGAGTGCGCGTCGATGACCGAACGGATATTTCTTATGAAGCGTTTGTAAGCAATTATGAAGAAGGCGAAGAAGTTGCGGTATCTGGTGTAGCTTCGATTTTTCAAGATACGTATCAGTTATTAGTAGTGGATGAAGACCATATCGAAAAGACAGCAGATGCTGGTTCTGCACCAATCATTCATCCTATATCTGATTTCACGACATTTGATATTACAGGATCCTATCAAATTCCAGTTGATGTGTACGATGAAGATGGGGACTTAGCTGAAGTTATCATTGAGATGGAAGATAATACAATGGAAGATGAAATTTCTATTGAACCTTTAGATTATACACCTGGAAGTTATGAGATAACAATTATTGCCCGGGATGAGGCAGGGCATGTCACGGAAGAAGTGTTTCCTGTAGAAGCGATTCTCTCCCTGGCTGAATTGGAGAAGTTAGTGGAACTGGGAGAAGATCAAGGTTATCTTGATGAAAAAATGGAAAAACGGTTATTAAAGAAAGCGATGGATGTTCAAACTGCGAAAAACGAACAAGCGAGAAATGGGAAATGGAATGCGTTAGTGAATCAGATTGAAGCGCAATCTGGTAAGAAAATAGAGCAGGGTTATGTGGATTATTGGGAAAGGCCGGTTGAGATGCGGTAGGTAAATAGCAGGAATAAAAACTTAATGTTTGGTTCGCTGCACTATTCAGGAAAAAATGGCATTGCAGAATATGTAAAAAAAATACTAATAGAAAAAGTAAAAGAAGCTTGGCACAGTCAAGCTTCTTTTTACTTTAATAGAGAGTGTAAATTAAACTGTGTAAGCGGTGTGTACTTTTGGCAGTTTAATTTGCACTCTCTATTTTGCTGCATTTGGTTTGGGTATGTCTTGCTAAATTTCTTAAACGGATCAATACAGTGATCCTAAATCACATATTTCTTCAATGCATAAGCAACCCCATCTTCATCATATCTTTTCGTTATATGGGTACTGTAATTCTTCGTTTCAGGTTCTGCATTTCCCATCGCTATACTTGTGCCAGCTATATTAAACATTGGTATATCATTTAAATTGTCTCCAATTGCTACGGTGTATTCTAAAGGAACATTGTAATATTCTGCCAACCATTTCAGTGCATTCCCTTTATTTGCTTCTACATGGCCAATTTCCAGTTTTTGCTTCCCTGAGCTTGTAACGGAAATATCATCTCTTTTAGATATCAATCCCCGAAGTGCTTGTAGCTTTTCTTCATTAAATGAAAGGATGAATAGTTTATATACTTCCAGGCCCGTAAGGTCTACGTCCCAATAATTATCTGTATAAATCAACCCATGTTGTTTGTATTGAATCTTAACAATTTCTTTCGCCCACTCGAAAGATTCGTCAGTGTTCCCTTGTAACTTTTCAATTTCTTTATTCAATACACTGTCGCCGTCATTTTTTATTAAAATTCCGTTCTTTGTATACATTTCATAATAAAGTTCGCTGCTTTCTAATAAACTCATCATTTTTTTTACAATAGGCACAGGAAGAAATAAGTTATGGAGCTCTGTATTATTGTGAAAAGACTTTGCTCCATTCCCTGTAATAATCGGACAATTTATTCCAGCATTTTTTAAAATCTGCTGTGTATCCTGCAATGAACGCCCTGATGATATCGCAACAATATTCCCTTTATTTTGGGCCTCGTGGATTGCATCGATATTTGCTTTTGTAATATCACCATTATTAGAAAGTAATGTGCCATCTAAATCTATCGTAATTATCTTCATTTCGTCTCCTCCTTCTTGTTGCTATGTATTTGAAGAGGCCTTTCTCGACTAGCATGAGAAAGGCCAAACTGATTATACAAATGAAGGAACGACCTTACCTTCACTGCCTACCATTTGAATTTTTGATTTCACCATTACTTTAGCTGCTTCCTTCGCATTCTGCAAATAAGCACGTGGATCCAGGCTGTCGGGGGCATTTTCGAAATGTTCCCGTATAGCTATGGAATACGCATTTTTTAATTCTGTTGAAACATTCACTTTTGCCATACCAAGTGATACACAGCGACGTATATCCTCATCTGAGATACCTGAACCACCGTGCAATACGAGTGGGACATCGATAAGCTCGGCTATTTCTGCAATACGTTCGAAGTCAATATCTGGATCACCTTTATATATTCCATGAGCCGTACCAATCGCAGGGGCAAATGTTGGAACGCCTGTTAATTCAATAAACTTCTTGCATTCTGCTGGCACTGCTTTTTGAGCATCCTTTTCTGATACGACGATATCGTCTTCCACTCCGCCTACTTTACCAAGTTCCGCTTCAATATTTACTCCAAGTGATTTAGCCAGGTCTACCACCTGTTTTGTTTGTCTTACATTCTCTTCAAATGGATGCATAGAAGCATCTATCATTACAGATGTGTAGCCTGCGCGGATTGCTTCTTTAATCACTTCATAATCCGTGCAATGATCGAGGTGTAGACCTGTTGGGACTTTATAATGTTCTGAAGCTGCCTTAACTACTTCAACAATATTTTTGGCGCCGAGCGATTGAACCGTGCCTACTGTAGTTTGTAAAATAACTGGTGACTTCAATTCTGACGCCGCTTCTAGCACCCAGAAAATACTGTCAAAAGAGTGCACATTAAATGCAACTATCCCATGATTATTTTTTTTCGCTTTTTCAAGCATTGGTGTAGTAGATAATAAACTCATAATTAATTGTCCTCTCCTGTTGAAATGACATTTTCTAGAATCGCAGCCAATTGGTCATTTGTTTTCGCATCAAGTAATTCCTGACGTTTTTCATCATCCATTAGAGCACGAGATAGTGCAGCTAATGCTTGTAGATGTGTCGTACCTGCTTCTGATTCTGGTATAAGAAGTGAAAGGAAAAAGAATGCCGACTTATCATCAAACGACTCCCATTCAATTCCTGTTTCTGTACGTACGATAATGATCGCCGGTTTTATCACAGATTCTACTTGAGTATGTGGAATTGCAAATCCTTCTTGAAAACCGGTTGTACTTTGAGCTTCACGAGTCACCAAACCATTTAATACATCATCAGCAGAACTAGCAATACCATTTTCGAAAGCAATGTCTGCGATTGTTTGAAATACGCCCCTTTGTGTGGAAGCTGTAGCATTCAATTGAATAAAATTAGGTTGAATTAAACTTTTCATTACTAACTACTCCTTTACTGGATTCTTTTGAGCTGCTTTTTTTCGATATAAACCATAGATGACAGCTCCTACTAGTGAGCCGACTAAAATTGAGAATACCCATTGAAAAGCACCTGTTACTACTGGTAGTACTAGGAATCCACCGTGTGGTGCGGGTACTTGAACACCAAACATATACGTAAGAACTGCTGCAATAGAAGAACCAAACATAATGATTGGCAGTACGACAACTGGGTTTTTCGCAGCAAATGGGATTGCTCCTTCAGTAATATGCGTTGAACCTAAAATAAAGTTAACCGCACCAGCATTACGCTCTTCTTTTGTGAAATATTTAGGGAAGATAACTGTAGCAAATGCTATAATTAATGGCGGTGCAATACATGCAGCAGATACCCCAGCCATAAAGTAAAGATTTCCTTCTGCTAACAGTAATGTTCCTGTTACATATGCTGCTTTATTAAATGGACCTCCCATATCAAATCCCGACATAGCGCCAACAATAATTCCTAATAGAAGTGGATTAGATGTTTGAACAGAAGCTAAGAAATCCATCAAGCCTTCATTTAGTCCAGTTAAAGGAACAACAATTGGCGTCATAATTATTCCAATAAGGAAAATCCCTATCACTGGATATAAGAAAATTGATTTTAATCCATTTAATGATTGCGGCATATTTTTCAATAATTTTTGTAATAAAATAATTACATAACCAGCAATAAACCCTGCTAGTATACCGCCTAGAAATCCTGCTCCACCTTCATTAGCTAAGAGTCCACCAACAAAACCAACAACCATGGCAGGACGTTTGGAAATTGATTCCGCAATGAATGCTGCGAGAATCGGTACCATCATACTAAAGCTTAGTCCGCCAACTTGGTTTAATAATGCAGCAAACTGATTATATTGCTCATGTTCTGGATCAGCTGAATAGATTCCAAACAAGAAAGATATTGCTATTAAAACTCCACCACCAACAACAAAAGGCAGCATGTGAGATACACCATTCATTAAATGCTTATAGATAGAATGAAGCCATTTTCTATTACCTTTTTGTTGAGGTGCGCTATTTAACTCTTCCTTTGGTTCTTGATTATTTTCATCATACCCACTGACGCGATGGATAGAAGCCTCTTCATTTATAATCTGATTGATTAAATCCTCTGGTGTGCGGATCCCTTTTGCGACGGGAACTTCCACCAATCGTTTCCCGTGGAAACGATCTGTATTTACATCTTTATCCGCCGCGACAATAACGCCATCCGCTTCAAGAATTTCTTTCTCTGTTAAGCCGTTTTCTACACCTACTTGTCCATGTGTCTCTACTTTAATTTCAACATCCATTTTTTCAGCCGCTTTTTTTAATGCTTCAGCAGCCATAAATGTATGGGCTATTCCAGTAGGACAACCAGTTGCAGCAACTATTTTTTTCTTCGTCATATTTACTCCTCCTCGTAAGATATAACTTCTACTTGTTTTATTAGTGTTTCTATATCTGATAGATCACTAAGTCCCTTAGAAAAAGCTGTTGAAGCTCCAGTTGCAACCGCATAAGTAAGGGCCTTATCAAGAGGTACTTCTTGCATCTTCTTACCTAGGAATGTGGCAAGTAACGCATCCCCAGAGCATGCTGTATTAACTACATCCCCTTTTGGAGAATTTGTTTTTAACAAATTGTCTTTCGAGAAATAAAGTGCTCCTTCTGCTCCTCTTGAAATAATGACATGCTGTGCACCCATTTTAATGAGTTCTTTCCCGCAGCCAACAAGCTCCTCCTCTGAAAGTGGATGTGCTTGTTGAAAGATAGCTGCTACTTCCTCTTCATTTGGCTTTAATAAATATGGCTTGTAAGGAAGCGTCTCTTTTACTGTGCTGACACTTGTATCAAGCACAAGCTTCACATTATTCTGAGCACAGATTTTTGCGATATCAATAATAACCGAATCGGGTACACCTTTTGGAAGACTGCCTGATACAACAAGTGTATTGCCTGATGGAATCGATTTAATTTTATCTAATAGCTGTTTGAGCTCATTATTACTGATCTCTGGTCCCTGGTTAACAACCTTGTATTCTTCATCTGAATTAATAAAAACATTTATTCGTGTAATGCCATCGACTTCGATGAAACCTGTTTTTATTCCTAATTCAATTAGCGAATCATTAATAAATTTACCAGTAAAGCCTCCTATAAATCCTAATGCGACATTGTTTATTCCATACTTTTTTAGCATGATAGATACATTAACGCCTTTACCGTTAGGCTGGTAATCTTCATCATGTGTCCGATTTACCGTGTCTGGTTTCAATTCATCCAATGCCACGTATAAATCAATAGCCGTGTTCATCGTACATGTATAAATCACAGCCTCACCCTCTTTCTCTTTTGTTAATGTAATTATCTCATAGCATTTCATGAAAATGTTTTCAGATTCTGTAAACCTTTTCATGAAAGATGTGAGATAAAATTAAAAAACCTTCCAGCACGGCTACTGAAAGGTTTTCTTATTTGTTCGAATAACGTAAGCATCAAGGAGAATTCTTGCTATGACATTCAGGGAAAGACGAGAACGAACTTCATACTCCTGAAATAAGGAATGATCCACTTTGTACCCTAATAATGTCATATCCGATAGTTTACTCAAACTTGAATCGATACGGGTTGTTAATGTAATTGTTGTCACTTGTTTGATGTTTAAATTCTGACAAGCTTCTACTAGCTCAGATGTTTCGCCATTTAAAGAAACAAAAATAGCTAAATCATTCTTCTTCAAATTTCGTGACTTGATACGTATAATATTTGGATCTTCATGGGTTTCGCAGATTTTGTCTAATGTTTGCAGCTTGACCATCATTTCTTTGGCAATCATTTCTGAAAAACCACGACTGAAAATAAATATTTTCTCAGCGTCATACATTTTTTGGACAGCATCTTCAATTTGTCCAATACTTTGTAGCTGGGTTGTTTTCAGGACTTCCTCTTCATTTTTCTTAATGACACGTTTAATATCCTCATCAATATCTCCAAGCCAATCCCCTGTGTCAGCCATTTTTTTATCTTGTTTTAATCTGTATTTGAAGGAAGTATAGCCGTTATAGCCTATTTTCTTCATCAGTCGTACAATGGTGGCTGTTGACACATTTGCACGTTCACTAAGTTTTACAATGGACATGGTAGCGATTTCCTCAATATTTTGATGAATATATTCAAGGAGATATCGCTCTGTCTCACTTAACAAGGAATAGGTATTGTAAGGTATGTCGAATAGAGGCTTATTCATTTTTGCTCACCTTCTTTACTATGTGTATTCCTACATTTAATTTTACCTTATATCCATCAATGAAACGAGAAAAAAGTTGGTATGGGTTATAGTCGTAGAAAATAAAAAGGCTCAAATCTTTAATGGTTCCTGTTGAAAACATGTTTTAAAAGATTTTCGTCGAAATAATTGCAGTTAATTACGTAGTTTTTGATGCTTATAGTTTTAAGAGATACATGATTAAATAAAAGCGAAAGTTATATTCGCTTTCGTGTATACCATTCATTGAAATTCGTCCATTCTCCAATCAACCGAGCATTGAATGGGGGGATTCGTACGCACTCCAAGCCAACCTTCACTTCCAAATACGCCTAATATTAACCCACCATGAATAATATTAACCCCACCTTAATCCCTTGTAACGATTCTGTAAATTTAAACTTTTTCCTAAAAAAATATGGTTTAATAAAACTTGTTCAATAAAAGGAGGGAGACATATGGGCCAAATTGATTTGGTGGATATTTCAAAGTCATACGATAAGCAAAAAAACGTATTAGACGAAATCAATCTATCCATTGAAGAAGGGGAGTTTTTTGTACTGGTTGGTCCGTCTGGATCTGGTAAAAGTACGTTACTTCGCATGATTGCAGGCCTTGAGGATATTACATCCGGCACATTGAAAATTAGTAACGAGGTTGTGAATCACCTGCCACCGAAGGACAGAAATCTGTCGATGGTCTTTCAAAATTATGCGCTATATCCACATTTATCTGTGGAGCAAAATATTCTTTTCGGTTTAAATGCGAAAAAAGTGGATAAAGAGGAGCAACAAAAGAGACTTATCGAAACTGCAGAAATGATGGGGCTAAGTGAGCTGTTAAAACGGAAGCCAAAGGAGCTTTCAGGAGGACAGAGGCAGCGTGTCGCATTAGCGAGATCGGTCGTGAGTGAGGCGCCACTTTGTTTAATGGATGAGCCGCTTTCCAATTTAGACGCTAAACTTCGGGGGCAAATGCGAATGGAGATTCGTCGTTTGCAAAAAAGGCTGGGGATGACGATGGTGTATGTGACCCATGATCAAGTCGAAGCGATGACAATGGGGGACCGAATTATGGTGTTGAATGATGGAAAGATTCAGCAGGTCGGAAAACCGATTACCTTATATAATGAACCTGCAAATTTATTTGTAGCTTCTTTTATCGGCTCACCGAAAATGAATATGGGGAAGGCTGTTTTTCATGCTGACCTGAATCAACTTGTGATTGATGATGCACTTCATCTAGAAATAGATCCCGTTATCAACAATGTACCACGCTACCCGAACGTAACGATTGGTATACGAGCGGAACATCTTTACCCTGGAACTGCAGAAAACACTACACATGTTGTAGAAGTGATAAATGTAGAACAGTTAGGAAATGAAACGTTGCTTGCGTTTGAAGTCGGTGCGGAAGTTTGGACGGCTAAATGGCCGGGACAATGGGACGTGCAAGTAGGGGAGAAGGTTCCAGTACATATTGCAATTGAAAATCTATGCTTCTTTGATTCGGATACAGGATTATTGATTAAGCCGGCAAGAGCGGGCAAACAGCAAGAGGTCGTAACGGCATGAGTATGAATAGTACAGCGATTCAACAAACGCCTAAAAGCCAAATAAATTTTGAACAAGTGAAAAAGAAGCAGCGGATGAAAAGTTTTTCTAAAGGCATGTTGTTCTTACTGCCTTCGATTGTTCTGTTTAGCGTGTTTCTATTCTACCCGCTCGCTCGAACCATTTATTTAAGTTTTTTCCTAACGGATGCCGCAGGGGCAACAACCGTTTTTGTTGGTTGGGAGAACTACGTGACGATGTTCACTTCCCCGATTTTCTTACAGAGTATGAAATCAACTTTTTTATTCGTCCTATATACCGTTCCGATTACGATTATTATCAGTTTGTTTTTGGCGGTGATTGCAAATGAGAAATTAAAGGGAATCGGTTTTTTCCATACGATTTATTCATCAACCATGGGGATATCGGTTGCGGCCGCGTCTGTCTTCTGGCTTTATTTATTTCACCCGTCCATGGGTCCGTTGAATCTGTTGTTAAACGCCATTGGTGCAGAGGGGATTGGCTGGCTGACAGACCCGTCTTGGGCACTGTTTGCGATAGCCATTACAACGATATGGATGAATATCGGTTTTACCTTTCTCATTTTATTAGGCGGACTGCAATCGATTGACTCTTCTTTATATGAAAGTGCGGATATTGATGGTGCCGGTTATTTTTATAAGTTAAGAAGAATTACGATCCCGATGCTTTCGCCAACCTTATTCTTTGTGGTGACCGTAACGATTATCAATGCCTTTCAAACCTTTGGGCAGATTGATATTTTAACACAGGGCGGTCCGGTGAATTCGACGAACCTTGTCGTCTATTCCATATACCGGGAAGCATTTGTAAACTATAAGTTCGGATCGGCAAGTGCTCAGGCGGTATTATTGTTCATCATTATATTACTCATGACTTTCCTGCAATTCAAGTTTGGTGAAAGGAAGGTTCATTACCAATGACAATTCCAACAGGTCGAAAAGTTATATTTTATATCTTACTGATTATTTCAGGATTTCTCGTCTTTGCGCCAACATTAATGGCGTTTGCCATGAGCTTTATGTCGAACAAAGACATTATGACGGGAAGCCTGCCTACATCGTTATCCTTTGATAATTATGTCAGGGCGTTCGGGCAGTTCCCATTACTTAAATATCTGTTGAATAGCTTAATCATTTCCTTAGTGATTATGCTTGGACAATTAATTTTATCAAGTTTAGCCGCTTATGCCTTTGTCTTTTTAGAGTTCAAAGGGAGAGATCTCTTATTCTTTGTTTTCATCGCGACGATGATGGTTCCTTTTGAAGCATCGATTATTCCGAACTTCCATATCATCCGTGATTTGGGGTGGATTGATACCTATCCGGGGCTGACCGTTCCATTCTTTGCGATGGCGTTTGGGACATTTTTACTCCGGCAGAACTTTAAACAAATACCGAAAGAATTAAGAGAAGCGAGTCAGATTGCTGGGATGGGGGATTTTAAATTCTATCTGACAGTCGTTTTACCTGTTGCGAGAACTAGTTTGCTAACTTTAGGTGTGTACGGATTTTTAACCTCGTGGAATATGTATTTATGGCCACTCCTCACGACGACGAACGACAATGTTCGTACCGTACAAATCGGCTTAAAGCAATTACAAACACAGGAGCAATTAAATGACTGGGGTGTCATCATGGCAGGTGCTGTTATCGTTGTGATTCCTACTTTAATTCTTTTATTCCTCGGTCAAAGCAAACTGCAAAAAGGATTAACGGAAGGTGCTTTGAAATAAGTTGGAGCTGCTCAAAATGAGCGGATGAACGAAATTTTTTATAAAAAAAGGAGTGTAATGAAAGAATGAAGAAGATACTTGCGATACTTATGTTAGGGTTCGTATTATTCCTTGCAGCATGTGGTTCAGATGGAAACGCGGACGAGGCAGCTGGTAGTGCTACTGCTGGCGCGGAAGGTACAAGTGAGGGATCTGGAGATAACGAAAAACAAGTCGTTACATTCTGGCACTCGATGGGTGGGGCTGGTCAGGAAGCATTAAATGCGATTGTTGACAGCTATAATAGTTCCCAGGATGAAGTTCAAGTGAATGCAGAATACCAAGGTTCATATGATGAAGCATTGACGAAATTTAATAGTGTTGCCGGTACAGACAGTGCACCAACTATTATCCAAACGTTCGAAATTGGCACGATGTCGATGATTAATAGTGGCAGCATTTTACCAATTCAAGAATTGGTTGATGCAGATGGTTATGATATGAGCGGTTTAGAGGAAAATATTATTAACTATTATTCCTTAGATGGAACGTTCTACTCGATGCCATTCAACTCTTCCACACCGGTTATGTATTATAATAAGGATGCTTTTGAAGCAGCGGGGCTAGACCCGGAAGCTCCACCAGAAACATTTGAGGAAGTAGAAGAAGCAAGTAAGGCAATTGTGGAAGCTAATCCAGACATGAAAGGATTTGCACTGCAGGCTTATGGCTGGTTATATGAACAACTGCTGGCCAACCAGGGCGCCTTATTATTAAACAATGATAACGGAAGAACGGACACACCAACTGAAATTGGCTGGACAGAAGAAGAAGGGAAATCAATCTTTGAATGGGTAGAGCGTATGGTTAATGATGAAACATTCGCTAACTATGGAACGAATGGTGACAACATGGTTTCCGGTTTCTTAGCAGGGGATGTCTCGATGTTCTTACAATCTTCAGCTAGTTCAAGAGATGTGATTGATAACGCACCATTTGAAGTAGGTATCGCATTTTTGCCACACCCGGAGGAAAAAGAACGCGCAGGTGTTGTCATCGGCGGGGCAAGTCTTTGGATGATTGACGGGAAGCCGGAAGCAGAAACAAATGCTGCTTGGGACTTCATGAAGTATTTACAAACACCGGAAATTCAAGCAGAGTGGCATGTGGGAACAGGTTATTTTGCAATCAATCCGGCTGCATATGATGAGCAAGTTGCCGTTGATGCACACGAAGAAATGCCACAATTAAACGTGACGGTTGAGCAACTACAAGCAACAACGTCATCGTTCGCAACCCAAGGCGCATTAATGGATATGATTCCAGAAGGCCGTAAAATTATGGAAACAGCACTTGAAACGGTTTATAACGGTGGCGAGGTAGACGACGCGTATAACACAGCAGTCGATCAATTTAATACAGCAATCGAACAAGCAAACGCAGCACGAGGAGAATAATTTTTAATAAAAGAATGAGAGGGAATAAAGTATGATCGGATGCTTTATTCCCTTTCTGATTATCCATGAAAGGGAAGTGTTACGATGACAGAGACGAAGATTTATGGGCATCGCGGGTGTATGGGAACGTTCCCGGAAAATACGTTACTCGGATTTCTTCAAGCGATCCGCCAAGGCGCAGATGGGATTGAACTGGATGTACAACTTACAAAAGATGGGGAGGTTGTCGTTATCCATGATGAGACGTTAGAGCGAACGACAGATGGAACCGGATTTGTAAAAGACCTGACCTTACAAGAAATCAAACAATATAGTGCAGGTGTAAAGTATGCTCATCTTAAGAATTATGATCGAGTGATTTGGTCTGCAGAACGTGTGCCAACCCTTCAGGAAGTGCTGGAGCTGTTAGCACCGTATAAAATCGAATTAAATATTGAATTAAAGACCAGTCTCTTTCAATACGAGGGCATCGAAGAAAAAGTATTAGCCCTCGTAAAGGAATATGGGAATGGTCGCAAAGTCATTTATTCCTCTTTTCATTTACCTAGCCTCTTGCGGATGAAACAGTTGGACCCGGATGCAGAAATTGCTTGGTTACTGGATCAAAGGATAGCGCATCCCGAGGATTATTTACATAGTTTGGAGCTTGAGGCATTACATGTATCCAAACGGATTGCATTTTCCGATACCTTTTATGGGAGAGATATAGTGAAGAAATTGCGGATTTGGACGGTTAACGAGCAGGATGAAATAAAACAATTACTCGATTTGGGTGTGGAAGCGATTATTACGGATTTCCCTGAAGAAGCCCTAAACGATCGAAATAAAAGGAAATCCCTTGCTTAAAAAGGTAATCGGTATCTTATGTGTAAGTTGTATTGTTTTCGCTGGTGCTTATCTCGTTATGGAACGGGAAGTGGAGCCCGAACCAGCCATCGTTGATTCCTCAAAAGTTATTGCACATCGCGGGGCGAATGATCGCTTTAATGAAAGTACGATTACGGCGTATAAAATAGCTGCTGAAGACGGTGTTGATGCCCTGGAGATTGATTTACGAATGACGGCAGATGGTGCACTCATTGCTATGCATGACGAAACGATCGACCGGACAACGAATGGAACGGGGAATGCAACAGACTATTCATTGCAGGAAATAAAGGAACTTGAAACGTCGGAAGTGTTTGGAGAGCAGCGAACAATGGAAGAAATCCCTACATTAAGAGAGATTCTCGAAACGTTTCGGGACACGGAGCACTATTATATTGAAACGAGATTGGTTCATGGGGAACTTGTCATGGAAGAACCGTTAATCGAGCTGTTACTCGAATATGACTTACTCTCCCAAGATCTCGTCACAATCCAGTCTTTCTCAGAGGAAAGTTTAGAAAAAATCCAAACGTTAGCACCAGAAATTCCGCTCACCCTTCTGTTTGGCAAAGAAAAATTCAATTTAAAGAAAGCAAAGACGTCTGATTATCCGATTATTGGCATAGAAGCAACGGACGTTACAATGAAAAGTGTTAATGAATTACACCGGCAAGGGAAAGAAGTGCATGTGTTTTTCAATGATGAGGTGACAACGAGGAAAGAGCAGGAGCGGGTGTATGAGCTGAATGTAGATGGTTATTTTACTGATGATATTCGGTTTACGAAAGGATTACTCAAGAAAGATAAGGATTGATGAAGAAGAGGTTAGGACATAACCTTTAGGTGTAGTGTAAAGCCCTATGTCTATTATTATAGATTTATAGTAAACTAAGACTATCGTTATTTAAAGTAGTTTTAGGAGGCTTCCAGTGAAAGAAATAGTTATTATATTGGCGGAAATTGTGAATGATATCCATGATATATTGACCGATATGTTCGGTTTACATATGACAGATAAGCAGCTTCATTTCTGGATCATCGGTATTATTGGAATGGTAACGTTCTTCATGGTGTATTTTTTCTTTAAAATCATTGAAAAAATGAAGTGGAGTACAACGATTCTTTCCTTTGTTTATACATTTACCGTTATGGTTGTCCTTGTATTTGCGATCGAGCTGCAGCAAGCAATCACGAACAGAGGAAATATGGAGTTTGCGGATGCAGTAGCGGGGCTATGGGGATTTATGGTGATGTTTTTGATTTATGCGGTGGCGGCAATACTCATTTATTTCCTATTTAAGACATTTAAAAAGAAAAAGTGAAAATGGCGTTTTCATAATTAATGTCAGAAATTACAAAGCTCGCTATTGAACTTATATACAATAGCGAGTTTTTTTGTGGTAAGCTGATTGAATCCAAAACAGTATTATGAAATTCATTATAGTAATCTTTTACTCTATATTCGTCAACGACACCCCATCACCATCTGATTCTACGGTGTACTTCCAATTATAATCACTAGTTTCCTCTTCACCGCTGTTATAAATTTTCTTAATCGTTTCGTCTGTCGTTACAATCCATGCGTCACCGTCTTCTTCAATATTTGTTACGGTTGCATCGATGACCTCTTGCTTCATGCCACTTTCCGCTAAGCGATCTACTAAGTCCACTTGCATGCCATGAAGGGCACTATCATCCTTGATATACGGACGAACGAGCTCATAATCATCCGCATTAATTGCTTCAACAAGGTTATAAATATAATTTAACGTTCTTCTTCTACTTGCGCATCTACATCATTGCTTGCAGGTTTTGAAGCTGACTTGGCAGCCTGATGCAGTTCCTGTGAACCTTCGAGGGTTTCCGTAGCTTCAAAATCTGTATTGCTAAACATTCCATACGAATTTGCTTCATCAATCAGCCATTTATCTTCCTCCGCATCGAAAATGATACGAAGTGCTACGGTGTCAATTCGTTCTTCTAAATCAGGCTGCTCGTCACTATGAAAAGTGGAGGCTGTAAAATGGAAATTAGCTGGGACGGAAACTTCATTTTTGTCATAGAACGTTAGCTCGTCATAATTTAGTTCGATTTTTTCTAGTTGCCCTGTGAAGTTCTTTCCATAATCTATGTTATAAGCAAAATTGTCTTTAAAAGTCCCTCTTAAACTTTCCGTAACAGCCGTATAAATAGTAGCATCGTTCGCTGCATGGGCTTCCACATATTCTTCTCCATACAATAAAATTACTTCTGATAAATGATCCATTAGCTCCTTGCTTACAGTGTTCAAGGTGAGCTCATAGTAATCTTCTTCAATCTTTATCTCATCTAGTGTTACCTTACCCCATTCTGTTTCAATAATTGGGGTTGCCGTGACAGAACCATCCAGGTTTAGCGGACCGAATGCTTCAATATTTAGGCTTTCATCGAAGGGGATCTGCTCTTCATTCACTTCCATATATGCATTTTTAATCGGACTGCCATTCTCATTATATAAGTGGAATGTTGTCGATTCTGCATCCAGTTGAATATCCTGATAAACCGTATCACTAGAGCTGTCTCCGAGGATTACTACATCCTCTGATTCAGCTTCCGTCAATTACCCGCTGTAAGTGCTATGTATTGTATACTTACCGGGTGCGAGTGGCCCATAAACAATATTTCGTTCATCGTTCTTTTTGGCAGGGAATGTTTCCTCATTAAATGTTGTTTCTATATTTTCAAAAGGCAGATTGAAGTCCGCGTATTGCGGTACTAAAGAAAATAGGTATTTAGGAAAAATAAATAAATGCTTGCCGTTCTCCGTTAGTTTCATCAGGTCATTCTGGTAAGAAAAGTCTTCTAAATTCGTCGTTTCGATGTTGATATAATGTGCCTCATCTTTTGCAAGCGCGATAAGTGCTTCTGCCTCTGCTTGTGAGATCGATTCACCTTGCATCCTTGTCATATCCTGAACTTTTTCATAATCTTCATCAATTATTGCTGTGATGAACCGTTCTGCCGTTTTTTCTGGAGAGAAATATGACTTCCCCCATGTATAGCCGCCAATCATGATAACCAAAAGAGCGGCAGCTGCACCTATGATTATTTTTTGTTTCTTCGAGTAAGTTCTTGGCTGCTTTTTAGGAGGGATAACTGTGCCCTGTGCCGAAGAGGCGTGCAATTTATGCCCACAGTTCTGACAAAAGTTTAAGGATTCATCGATAGCTTCTCCACATTCCTGACAGTACTTTTCCATGTCTGATAGACTCCTTTATATGAAATATTTTTCACGCATTAACGGTCTGTAATACCCCCACCTCAAAACACGAGGGAAAGCTACTAGGTGAAGGTGGAGATAAACAGTCCGGCAATCCCTGATTCTGTTCAACTAACATTCAGTGGGGGAAGGTAAGGAAACCCCACTGAATGAAGTTTCACTTTATTCATCTATTCAATCATTAGTAGTATAGACTAATATTTCCAGTTTGTTAAGCTGATTTTACTATTTAATGAATATAAAGTGATTAAAAATACTCTAGAAAAATGCGTGATTGATTCTAAAGGTCTATAGTTTCCTTTACAAAAGTCCCGGGAATGTGTATTATTATCTCGATGTAGGTGAATCATACTAGAGAAAGAGTGATAATATGCATGAATGTTTTAATTGCCACAAAGAAATCGGGGATGTTACGTTTTGTGGCCATTGCGGGGAGCGCCAAGCTTGTCAGGAATGCGGGGTGCAGTTTGAGCGTAAGAGTGCTTTTTGTCTGAACTGTGGGACGAAGCGAGAGGGCGAAAGTGAGTCCCAAACAATTGCTGATACAGAAGAGCAAACAGGAGGTACGGACCAAGCAGAGGCGTTGGCCCAAGCCAATCAGTCGGAGAAACAAAAGCAAGAGCCCCAACAACAGCCCGCGGTACCCATACAAGAAAATAGTTTTGTAGATTCCATGAAACAAAAGGCGCAAAAATTAGGCAAACGAAATCTTTCTATTATCGGCGGGATTCTTATTGTTTTGATCGCTTTTTTCATCTTCCAGGGATCTAATGACAGTCCGGAAAAAGTGATAGAGAATTTTTTCACAGCACTTAGTGATGGAGATGTGGAGAAAATAGAGCAGTATGTCGATCCGCTTGTTTGGGAGGAAATGCTAGATGAAGATGTGATGGAAGCGATGGAGATGCTTGAAAATCTGGATGTGACGATGGAACTGCTTGATCTTGAACAGATAGACACTGGCGAGGATTACATCGATTTTGAAGCGACTGTGAAGTACAACTCCGTCTTTATCGATGCCGAAGATGCAGAAGAATTAGTGAGTGTAGAAGTGATGCAATACGGTGATAAATGGTATATCTCGGATGTGTACTAATAAAGCAATAATACATAGAATTGAATGAATTTCATAATTACTAAAGTCGGCTTTCCCATCACCATATGTAGTTGGGAACGAACCAACTCAACTACATATGGTGATGGTGAAGCATTAAATACGTATTATGAAATTCATTAAATTAATTTAACGTTTATGCAGTAAACCCATTTCTTATTGTAAATAAAATGTAGATAGCTAGAGGAGACTAAATGATAGTTTCCGATGGCTATCTTTTTTCAGATTTTTTGAAGCAAAATTAATTATTACTGAGCTAGCAATGATTCGCTGCTTATTATTTCATTATTGCTTCCCATTCCCGAACGGATGAACTTTTAAAACAAGCGCAGAAGTTAGGCATGACTAAAATATATACAGATAAAAATGGCCGCATAAGAAGGAAAAATGAAAAATTTGTACTACCTAACCATTAGACTGGAAGGACGAGGAGGCAGGTGCTTTTTTAATTTAGATAAATCAACGTATTAGTATACTTCTCCGCAAGAAAAGCAAACTGTAAATTGTTGCTCAAATTCCGGAACTTCAACAAATTCACTATCATTGCAAGCTTTACATTTCATTTTTACCTCTCCCTTCATCACGCATTTACGGTCTATAATAACCCCACTGAATAAAGTTTTTCCTTATTATTTAAATATTTTAACAAATGAATTAATTTCATAATTGCCAAAGTGGCTTTTCCATCACCATATGTAGTTGGGAACGAACTAACTCAACTACATATGGTGATGGTGAAGCATTAAATACGTATTATGAAATTCATTAAAATTAAAACTTGTTTGGAAAGGCTTATTAGTACAATAGAGGCTATACCAAGTACTTAATCTGTTTTTACAGCTACGTTGTCCATGACGGATAGGTAGCGGGGCAATGAACATGTTCTTTTGTTTTTTGTATAAACCCAAGTAATTAGGGTTGAATAGAGATGTTTGTGTGGTACAATAACAATTACTCACCTAATGAAAGGAAGATCCACCGTGAAAGTAGTGAACAATATTGCTGAATTAATCGGAGAAACTCCGTTAGTGAGATTAAATAAAATTGCGGATTCAAATGGTGCAGCTATTTACGTCAAACTCGAATTGTTTAACCCTAGCCGAAGTGTGAAAGACCGGGCTGCTTTTTCTATGCTGGAACGAGCGGAAAAAGAGGGATTAATTAAACCCGGAGCAACGATAATCGAACCGACTTCGGGAAATACGGGAATTGGTTTAGCGATGAATGCCGCTGCTAAAGGATATAGAGCGATTATCGTCTTACCGGATACATCGACAAAAGAAAGGGTCGACATATTACGCGCGTACGGTGCTGAAGTTGTCTTTACACCGGGAGCTGGAAAGATGCCGGCAGCGATTGAAAAGGCGAAGGAAATTGCTGCTGTGACACCAAATAGCTTTATTCCGATGCAATTTGAAAATGAAGCAAATCCAGCTATTCATCGGATTACAACAGCAAAAGAAATTATCGAAGCGGTGGAGCAAGAACAAAAGAAACTTGCGGCATTTGTTTGTACTGCTGGGACCGGTGGGACGATAACCGGAACGGGAGAAGCACTAAAAGCGTATGATTCAGAGATTCAAAATATTGTCGTCGAACCAGCAGGGTCTCCTGTCTTGTCAGGTGGTGAACCCGGAAAACATAAATTAGTTGGAACGAGTCCTGGGTTTATTCCGGATATTTTGAATACGTCAATTTATGATAAAATTATTCAAATTGAAGATCAAGATGCTTATGATACCGTTTATGACCTTGCTCGTCAGGAAGGGATTTTATTAGGACCCTCTGGTGGTGCTTCTGTTTTCGCTGCTTTAAAGGTTGCAAAACGACTGGATCCAAGTCAAACGGTTGTCTGTATTGCCCCGGACAGTGGCGAGCGTTATTTAACGAGTGATTTATTTTCTGTGTAATTTACATATAACAAGCTATTAAAATAGATGGTTGTGGAGGTGAGGACATGTATTTATCCATTAAAGAAATTAAGAAAAGCTTTCCCTTAAAAGACAATGAAAGATTAGAAGTCTTGGACAATATTAATCTGGAAGTGGAAAAAGGGAGTTTCGTTTCGATTGTTGGTCCTTCAGGCTGCGGGAAATCAACATTGCTTTATTTGATTGCCGGCTTAGAAAAAGTAGATGAAGGATTGATTACGGTTGCTGGAAAAGAAGTAAAAAAACCCGGCCCGGACCGTGTTGTTGTATTCCAAGAGGACGGTTTATTCCCATGGCTGACGGTGCTCGATAATGTCACCTATGGCTTGAAAATAAAAGGGCAATCCAAAGATGAGATGGAGAAAAAAGCGAAAGATATCTTGCAAATGGTGCATTTGAGTAATTATGCTGATTCGTACCCTCACCAATTGTCAGGTGGGATGAAGCAGCGCGTATCGATTGCGAGAGCGCTTGTGATGGAACCGGATATTTTATTAATGGATGAACCATTTTCCGCATTGGATGAACAAACCCGAATGGTGTTGCACCGGGAGTTGCTCGAAATATGGAGGAAAACAAATGTCACGATCTTTTTTGTGACCCATAATATTCGAGAAGCGGTGCAATTATCGGAGAAAGTGGTGGTGCTTGCAACAAGACCAGGGAAAATAAAAGAAATTATTCCCGTACCAACGACAAAAGATGGGGTCATGCCTGATTCTGTTACTTTACATACGGAACAAAGAATATTAAGCCTCCTAGAGGGAGAAATAGAAAAAGTGTTAAAGGAGGAAATGGGAGATGACTACAGCTTTAAGGCGAATCCTGTTCATCGCAGTGATAGCGGTGATATGGGAAGTAACATCTAGAGTTTCCGGGCTGCCAGACTTTATGTTCCCAAGCTTACTCCTTGTCCTGGAGACACTTTTTACTGGATTAATCGATGGGCAAATTACAGCAGCCGTGATCAGAAGTATTGGGAGGATTCTCCTTGGATTTTCGATTGCTACCTTAATAGGTCTTATTTTTGGTTATTTAATTTGGCGATATAAGCTGGTGGAAGATACATTAGGTTTTCTCGTCACGGCATTACAATCCATTCCGAGTATTGTTTGGTTTCCGCTCGCGATTATTTGGTTTGGCTTAAATGAGTTCGCAATTCTTTTTATCGTAACCATTGGTGCCACATGGACGATGACAATGAATGCATCGAGTGGATTTAAAAATGTGCCGAGGCTGTATCAACGGGTTGCGAAAACCTATGGATCAAGCGGGTTTCATTTTCTAAGAACAGTTATTGTCCCGGCGTCTGTCCCACAATTATTATCCGGTATGCGTATTGCATGGGCATTCTCTTGGCGCGCCTTGATGGCAGGAGAATTACTGGCGAGCAGTGGTGGTCTTGGACAATTACTCGATGCCGGCCGTTCCTTAGGACAAATGGATCTCGTTATCTCTGTCATGATTATTATCGCAGTGATTGGAACGATTATGGATCAACTTATATTCTTACGGTTGGAGCGTTCCGTTCAACGAAAATGGGGAATCAGTTAGATTACTTGAGGAGGAATAGGATGATGAAAAGGTTTGTTCAATTGTTGTTAGCAATCGCTGTTATCGGAGTAGTGTTGGCAGGGTGTTCGAATGACGAGGATACCGTTACGATTGGATATTTTCCCAATTTGACACATGTTGCATCGATTGTTGCTTTGGAAGAAGGTTATTTTGCAGAAGAATTTGGGGAAGATATCACAATTGAAACACAAACATTTTCAAATGGCGGATTATTTATGGAAGCCATGCAAACAAATGAAATCGATGTCGGTACGGTTGGACCAGGTCCACTATTAAATATTTATCTGCAAAATCCAGAGTTTCATATTATTTCTGGTGCCGTTAATGGCGGGGCAGTACTTGTAACGAGCGAAGAAAGTGGCATCGAGTCACTGGAAGATTTAGATGGAAAGCGAGTCGCCATTCCGGTTATCGGTAGTACGCAAGATGTGATGCTCCGTAAAGCATTACAAGAAGTTGGCTTAGAAGCAACGTCAAGTGGTGGAACTGTAGAAATGCATGCGGCAGCACCAGCAGATACAGCAACTTTATTTGTTCAAAATTCGGTAGACGCTGCAGCAACACAAGAGCCGTGGGGATATATCTTGGAAACGCAGGCTGGCGGTGAGTTGCTGCTGGATTATGATGAGTTTGCTTGGGGAGAGGAATCAACCAATACGGTAGTAGCTGCCCGTAGCGATTTCAAAGAAAATACCGAGCTCACGGAGCAGTATTTACAAGCGCATAAACGTGCAGTTGAATTTATCCAAGAAAATCCAGAAGAAGCACAACAAATTGTGATTCAGCATATTCAGGATTTAACTGGGAAAGAAATTGATAAAGAAGAAACAGCAGCAGCCTTTTCCAGACTACGTGTAACGACAGATGTGAATGAACAAGTCATTCAGGAAATGGCGGATATTAGTCTAGAGGCAGAATATGTTGATTCGAATGATATTGAGGGGATGATTGATCTTTCTATTTTAGAGGGGATGGAGTGATTCGTGGGCATCTTTGTTCCAGATTGGAAGGAACAAAGATGCCTTTTTTCTTTCCTAATGAATTGATTCCTTACTGTCCAAAATGTGGGGAAGAAATGAATTTATGGGGCCGCCCATGGAACTTCTTGGAAGGTGAAGAATATCGTGCGAGCTGGCAACGTGCAGTGGATTCTATTTATAACAACAAGGAGGATATGCAAACGGTTAATACGCTAAACAATGGGGCAATTCCAGAGCTACCAGCTGATGCGATCATTGAAGTAAATAGCGTCATTACAAAAGACGGTCCAAAGCCAATTGCAGTAGGAAAATTGCCTAGCGCAGTAAAAGGTATTATTTTACAGATGGAAAACTTTGAAGAATTAGTTGTACAAGCGGCAATTACAGGTAGTTATCATGATGCTTCGTAAACTTGTAGAACCAAAAGGGATTAAAGTAGATATCATTGACTCTATTGCATATGGCATGATCCAAGGTGACAAAGTGCTTGAACAAGCGTTACATGTAGCAAAATAAATCTTACCTTGAATTATTCATAGCTTTAGTAGGAGGCACCTCTTCTATTTGGTCGTTTTTTCTCGATATTTAAACTATACCAAAAGTGGAGGTGTTTTTCTTTTATAATCACATCTTGTCAAGGAGCATAATCAAGTACCGCAAATATTATAACAGGTAACGATTAGACATTATTTTTACTCTGCAAAAGTTGAGTAAGTTAATTAAACAAGTCATTGAAACACTTTGCTTCAATGACTCGTTTTAATTTAATTGATTATATAAGTTGAATTTAATGTTTTTGCCTGAATAGATGCAGATGTATAGAGGGACAGTTCGATTGTTAGCTATTGGATGTGACAGGCACTACTCACCTAACCGATTTTGCCATTCTGCAAGCAGGAGTTCTTTACCTTTTTTAACTCCTGGATGGAATTGAATATAGGCTTTGTCGCGGGCTCTTTCAATAGATTCGATGGAAGTCTGAATGTCCTTTTCAAGTCCAGGAATACCTGCATGATGTGCTATCGTCAGGCCTGCAGTCTTTCCTTGAGCGATGGCTACTTTGGCTCCCTCGATCCCGGTTATATTCCCGGCAACATATAGGCCATCGAGATTTGTTTCCATGCGCTCGCTATGTAATGGAACGTAGCCACCGAGCTCCTCGCTGTAATAAAAGGAACAACCGGCAACTGCCGCTAATTCTGCAAGCGGGTAGAGACCACCGGCAATACAGACGAAATCAGCTTTAATCTTTTCCTCCGATCCTCCAACAACAT
Source organism: Oceanobacillus sp. AG (assembly GCF_009746545.1). NCBI lineage: Bacteria > Bacillati > Bacillota > Bacilli > Caryophanales > Bacillaceae > Oceanobacillus > Oceanobacillus sp. AG. The sequence continues at coordinate 10,905 of NZ_WOWT01000037.1, read as the reverse complement.
CACCTTTCGAATCAATTGTCGCAACTATTACACCTTGAACTTCATTATCTCCATAGATCTCTACAACCGCTTTCCGAAGCTGAATCGGAATATCCCAGATTTTCACTCCAGTCTTCGGGAAAAAAGTAACACCCATATTTTTCATAAAATCATTTTTCATGAGTCTGCTGCCAAGCTTAATAAATTTGGACGGGGCCATATGGGAGACATGAAGCAGTGAATTCATTACTTCCTTGGGTTGTGATGACTCATTTGTAACCTGGCTGTTTACAGGAAGTGTCATAGCGACAACTTCTATCCCGGCAAGTTTTAGTTCCATCGCAATCGCCGCAGAGAGCACATTAACCCCAATTATTACTCCGCGGTTTCCGGGCTTTACTCGATGTACATTTGTCATCACCTGAGCCGCTCCAACTGACATCACCCCGGGCAGCGTCCAGCCGGGAACAGGTACCGGTGTTTCCGCAGCCCCGGTTGCAAGCAATAGATGCTTAGCAGTAAAGCTCTCTGTATCCGTGTAAACTGTCCAATGCTCGTTTGTTTGTACAATATTATTTACAGGCGTATTCAGCAGAAAACGGGTACCGAGCTCCAGCGCTTTTTCATAACGAATTTTCGACTCTTCCAGACCATTCCACCAGGTACCGTCCGGCTGTTCATAGAGCTGTCCGAGAAGCCTTCCACCCGCTATCATATACTCATCGAGGACAAGTACATCAAGTCCTTGCTCTCTACACGTGATCGCTGCTTCGAGACCGGATGGTCCTGCACCAATAATAATTACCTTATTCATCTTCCGACCTCCAATCTCTTACCGTAGTTGGCAGCCGTCCGCCACTTTCAATCACCATACCTTCCTGAAGCGGGGTCAGACAAGCGCGTACACCTTGTATACCATTGACTGCCACTCTGCATTCATAACAATGGCCGATGTTACAATAAATACCTCGGGGAGTGCCATTTTCTTCATGATGACGCAGGGTTCGTACTCCATTGGCGAGCAGTGCCGCTGCAATGGACTCCTGTTCAAATCCGCGATATTCTTTATTATTGAACCTAAATGTAATTAACTTTCGTTCCTCTATCTTTCCAAGTACTGGGTGATCGATGATTCGCTGCTTCATTGTTTCACCCCTCCTAAGTCAGTAAAGCTGACCGGACGAATCGGTGGCTGATATTTTAGTGAAACTTCTTTATTATTCTTCGGACTATCCTGAAACATGGCAATTTTATCGATCATGCCACGGCAGGTGCGTCCACCACAGTAGCCCATTCCTGCCCGAGTTCGCAATTTTAGTTCTCGTGCGGAGCAATTATAGGTCTTTTTCGTTTCCATTAATTCTTTATATGTCACTTCTTCACAACGGCAAACAATCATTTTTTCATTTTGCATGCAATCCACTCCTTCTCTCCTTTTCATGAATTACAATGCAAGAATTGTGCCAACTATTTTCTGTCTATAATTCCAGTCCTAATTTATTCATCCGGTTATAAAGAGTTGCACGGGTGATCTGCAGGTTTTTAGCAGCGGTCTGCTTATTCCCTTTCGCTTTTTTTAGTTCTTTTAAAATAATATCTCGTTCAGTAAACTGAAGTCTTTCTTTTAGAGAAAGCCCCTCCGAATGCTTCAGCGGAGAATCATTGTACGGAGCATGGTTATTGGGTTCGAACGGAAGGTACTCTGATTTGATTTCTCCACTTTCAGAAAAAACGACAAGCCGTTCCACGACATTCTTCAATTCACGAATATTTCCAGGCCACTCATGTTTCAGAAGAGCCTGCATGATACCTTGAGAAATACCATGAATTGGCCTGTTATATTTAACGGATGTTTCGTATAAAAAGTAATGTGTAAGTTCAATAATATCCTCTGGACGCTTGCGGAGTGGAGGCACTTCAATACTGACAACATTGAGCCGATAATATAGGTCCTCTCGGAAATTTCCCTTCCGAACCTCTTCCTTCAAGTCGCGATTCGTTGCAGCAACAACCCGGAAATCCACTTCTTTTTCCTTTGTTCCCCCAACAGAGAAAAACTTATGATCCTGAAGGAGACGCAGGATTTTCACTTGCATATCAAGTGGCATTTCTCCAATTTCATCGAGAAAAAGGGTGCCGCCTTTGGCAAGTTCCACTTTCCCCTTTTTTCCTCTTTGATCAGCCCCCGAGAATGCTCCTTTTTCATAGCCGAACATTTCACTCTCGAATAAAGCGGAGGGAATAGCCCCGCAGTTGATTGCAATAAAAGGAGCATCATTTCCTTCCCGGAGCATGTGGATGGCTTTTGCGAATAGTTCCTTCCCGACACCACTTTCCCCGTGAATTAGCACATTAGTGTTGGTCGTTGCTGCCTTTTTTATCATTTTCTTCGTATTTTTTAATAAAGTGCTGTTGCCTTTAATCTCAGCGAATGGTTCTTCGGTAGCTGTTAATTTCTTGACCGTATTCTCCAAATGAAACAGCTTTTCTGTTGTATTGGCCAATTCATTATTAAGCCGGATTTGACTTGTTATATCCACTTCGGACACGACCGCACCAATAATTTTATCCTGAAGATAAACCGGGTTAGAATTAATTAGCACCACCAGGTTTTCTCTTGCATTATGCTGGCTCCTGTAAAGGGTGGTGCCGTCTTTTAATGTTCTTAAAAGCTCAAGTTGTTCCCGATGGAAGAAATCAGTAATCTTCCTGCCGATAATCTCTTCACGCTTAACAGAGAAAATGTCCTCCGCTCCTTTGGTCCAGATCAGCACATTCTCGTCAGCATCAATAACCGTACAGGAGCTGTCAATGGTCTCTAAAATGGTGGTCAAGTAGGCATTCATTCGCTGATAGGATTGAAAGAGCTTGCGTGCAAGTCTCGGTGCATCGATAAACCCTTTGCACCGTTTTCCATCATAAATTAAGAAACGGTCCACATGCTGCACTTCCTCCAGCAGCTTGCTAATATCAGCTGTGGCAGCATTTATTTTTTTACAGGAGAGGAAGAGGAGTTCTCCGGTCTCCTCATCGAATTCCGCAAGATAAGAAGTGCCATCTTTCTCAATAACTACCTTTCCGGGCTGCACTGCTCTCACCTTTTCCAGCAGCTCTTTCCCTCTATCTTTCTCACTTTGTAAAACGCTTACATTGGTATCCATTAGTTCTTCCAATTTTAGAGAAAAAGTCATGTTTGCTACTCCTTTCAAAGTGTCAATTAATATTGACAAGTTTAAAAATATTTTGGCATGTATCTATAGAAAAAGCAATAAGACTATTTATTATCTGTTATTTAAGTTGGCACGTTATTTGCATTACTATTTACAGAGTGTCAGGAATGAAAGGAGGGGTGCAATGAATAATAATTCTCATCGGGATATTGTCGTCATTGGAGGAGGTATTATCGGTGCAGCTATTTCTTATTATGGTACCAAGGCAGGACTGGAAATAACCGTTCTGGAAAAAGGAGAGCTTGCAGGCGGCACTTCTTCCCGGTGTGACGGAAATATCCTTGCAATTGATAAAGATCCCGGCTTTGATAGCCAGATGTCTTTTGCCAGCCAAAAGCTGGTACGAGAGTTGAGCAGTGAACTGGAAATACCCTTTGAATACCGTTATCCGGGAAGTATCTTTGTCTGTGAAAATGAAGAAGAAATGGAAGCGGCAGAGAAGTGGGTTGCACGTCAGGTTGAAGCGGGACTTGAATTCCGGATGATTGACAGAGAAGACCTGCTGAATGAATCCAAATACTTTGCTGATGATCTGCTTGGCGGGCTGGAATGTAAAACAGATTCAACAGTAAATCCTTATATGCTGACATATTCTTTGTTTCACAAGGCAGAGAAACTAGGTGCTCGCATTCATACACATACGGAAGTGACCAGCCTCAAAAAAGTAACAAGCGGAGAATTTATAATAGAAACGACCCAGGGTAACTATACGGCGAAAAGAGTAGTGAATGCCGCGGGAATCTGGGCGCCCTTTATCGGCGAAATGGTCGGGGTGAAGATCCCGATTAGCCCACGGAAAGGACAAATTATCGTTGCTTCAAGGCAACAACCGGTCGGTATCCGTAAAATTCAGGAGTTTGGTTACTTGCTTTCCAAGTTTGGTGGAGAACGGCAGGTAGATGAAGAGACAAAGAAATATGGTGTTGCACTCGTGTTCGAACCGACTGCTGCGCAAAACTTCCTGATTGGGAGCAGCCGGGAATTTGTCGGATACGATACCACCGTAAACTGGGATGTGACAAAGGTGATGGCAAATCGGGCCATGCGCTTTTTCCCGAAAATACGCGATATGACGGTCATCCGTACGTATGCGGGCTTACGACCCTGGACGGAAGATCACTTGCCGATTATTTCTCATATTGATGAAGTGCCTGGTTTTTATGTGGCGGCAGGGCATGAGGGGGATGGCATCAGTCTTGCAGCAATAACTGGAAAAGTCATTCAGGAGATGCTCTCCGGTGAAGAACAAACGATACCAATCGAGCCACTTCGCTATGACAGGTTCAGAGAAAGGGTGAAAGTTTAAATGAAATTTGACATGCTGTTTACCACAATTGATACACATACTGGAGGTAATCCGACACGGACGGTGATCAGCGGTCTGCCGGAACTGAAAGGAGACACGATGTCAGAAAAAATGCTCTATATTCATGAGCATTATGACTGGATCCGTAAATTTTTAATGAACGAGCCACGCGGACATAGCGTTATGTCCGGGGCCCTGCTTGTGGATCCGTGTCATCCGGATGCAGATATTGGTGTGATTTTTATTGAAACGGGAGGATATTTACCGATGTGCGGGCATGATACAATCGGCTGCTGCACTGCACTTATTGAGACAGGCATGATAGAAGTGAAAGAACCTTATACGTTTCTCAAGATCGATACACCAGCCGGACTTGTCGAGACAAAAATTAAAGTAAGTGGAGGGAAAGCGGTGGAAGTGACATTTGCGAATGTTCCTTCTTTCCTTCTGAAGTCCATTGAAATCGACGTCAGTGGCATCGGCAGAGTGGAATGTGATATCGCATACGGCGGGAATTTTTACGGGATTATAGATGCAAGAAAACTCGGGCTTTCCTTAGAGCCGGATAACGCTTCGACTATTATTGAAAAAGGCATCACCATCCGTAATGCGATTAATGAGGCTGAAAATATCGTACATCCGGAGTTCCCATTTATTCAGGGCCTGACACATATCGAGTTCTTCTCTGACCCGGTCCACCCCGATGCAGATGTGAAGAATACGGTGGTTGTTCCGCCAGGCGGGATTGACCGTTCACCATGTGGCACCGGTACATCCGCAAAAATAGCGACCATGTATGTAAGAGGAGAGCTTGGTGTCGGGGAGGAATTTATCCACGAAAGTATTGTCGGATCCTTATTCAGAGCCCGAATCCTCGAAGCAATTAAAATCAAAGACTATGAGGCTGTTATTCCGGAGGTGACCGGATCAGCGTGGATGATGGGGATGCACCGCTTTTACTATGATGAAAGTGATCCGCTCCGTGAAGGCTATCTTCTGATTCCGCCAATGCAAGACCAATCAAGGGAGGGGGTATAGAATGAATCTGTCTAAAATGTTTTCTACAATCGACACCCATGTTGCAGGCGAGCCATTTCGCATTGTAACCCAATCCCCAATTCGGCTGAATGAAAGGGATGTGTATGCAAATAATGAACGTTTGCAGACTTCCTTCGCTAGTGAAAAGGCATTGCTTATCAATGAGCCGCGGGGACACAGAGGGATGACAGGCTGTATCGTTACTTCATCTCGTCATGCAGATTTTTCACTGTTTTTCTTTAGCCATGACGGAGCGACGTTTAAGTATCCGGGGCTTGCGGCTGCACTTACTGCACTGCTCGAAACAGGAAATATTCATCAAAATGAAAGCGGTGTCTACCGGGTGGAAACGGTACATGGTATTTATGAACTGAACACTTCATTTATAAATGGAGAAGTAAAGGAGGTGCAATTTGAAACAGATGAGGTCGGCCCTATTGAAAAAAGGCCGGTCTGCGAGGCAGTGACAGTAGCTGGCCAAAGAAAGTATCTGGTTTTCCCGTTTACGGAAGAAGTTCCTGAGTTAACTACAACTTTTATTTCAGAGGTAACAAGATGGGGCAGAACGACGGTGGAGGAGTGGCATGCAGCAAAGGAGGAGTTTACGGGTTTAATTCTTGCGGATTTTGCCGCCGCACAGCAGGGGCTTGCCCGTTCCGTAACGTTTGAATCAGACGGCAGTATCACACGCTCTGCCGGAGTTGACAGCACGATTGCGTTATTTGCAGTATTGCGCAAGTCGTATCCAGAAATGGGGTGGTTGGAAAACAGAAGTGTTTTTGATGAGCCGATTATTGCAGAAACACTTCCGGAAGATGAGAAGCGTTATTCCGTGCTACTCCGGGCAATTGTAACCGGTACGCATGAATTCTTATTTGATGAAACGGATCCGCTGCGGGATGGGTTTATCTTAACGTAAACATGGAGCAGAGACCAGCAGGGTGTACAGGAATTCCATATAAAGAGGAGGAAAAAAATGAAATCTGAGAAGGCATTAAGGCTGCCGAATCGTGGCGAGATATTGTTTGCGCTGATTGGCTTTGGGGCAGTGATGTTTATTTTTATTGTGCTCTTTGAACTGCCAATTCACCTGGCATTGCTGGTGTCATGGTTTCTTATCATTGCGGTCGGACTGAAAATTGGCTATCGCTATAAACAGATGCAGGATGGACTCCTGAGAGGGATTTATGATGGGCTCGAAGCAGTATTGATTCTGATTGTGCCTTAATCGGTACCTGGATTGCCGGTGGTATTGTGCCCTCGATAATTTATTACGGAATGTCAATTATTGATCCAAGCATTCTTCTCTTGGCAGCTTTCTTTATCTGCACAGTGACATCTATCGTAACAGGAACTTCTTTCGGCTCTGCAGGAACAGCGGGGATTGCGATGATGGCGATTGGAGCAAGCTTCGGTTTCCCTCCTCCGCTTGTTGCGGGTGCTGTCATTTCCGGATGTTATGTTGGGGATAAGCTGTCACCTATTTCTGATACTACGGTAATGACTGCGTCTCTTGCAAAAGTAGATATCATTGAACATATTAAATCCATGCTTCGGGTCAGTATTCCGGCCTGGGTAATTGCTGGTGCACTATTTCTGATTGTCGGTTTCTTCTATCAGGGAAGCGGTGATCTGAGTGCTGCAACTTCCATAATGGCTTCCTTGAAGGAACATTTTAATATCGCCTGGTATATGCTACTTCCTGCAGTCGTGGTGGTAATGCTGGCAATGAAAATGCCTTCGATTCCAGTTATCATGTTCGGCGCACTATTAGGCTCCATCTGGGCATTTATTTTCCAAGGTGTACCTTTCCTTGGTGCGATCAATATTATGTATGCAGGCAGTGAAATTACTTCGGGGATAGCGTTCATTGATGAATTGCTAAACCGCGGCGGGATTGTTTTTATGCTGGATGTTATTGCTTTAATTATCCTTGCGCTTGGAGTTGGCGGTCTCATGGCGAAAATCGGCATTATTCGCGCAGTAGGAGATTTCCTTGCGAGATGGGCAATCAATCCGGGCAGACTTACAACATCCACTGTCATAAGTGGATTCATGGGAAATGTGTTTGGGGCAGCTTATGTTTCATTAATTACAGCAACAAAAGTTACAGAAGACAACTACGATAGGATGAAAATTGACCGGCGTGTACTTTCAAGAAACACAGAAGCTGGAGGGACAGTCACCACACCGCTTGTCCCGTGGTCTGACGGTGGGGTATTCATGACAGCAGCGCTCGGTGTGCCGACGCTCAGCTACTTGCCATTTGTCTGGTTTAACTTGCTTGTCGTACTGATTACTCTGATTTATGGCTATACGAATACATTTATCTGGAGAACGGAAGAAGCAAAAGACGAGAAACCAATTGAAAATGTTGTATCAGGAAATTAATGAATATAAGGAGGAAAAAAAGTGAGTAAAATTAAAGGTGTATTTCCAGTTTTAATTACCCCGATGCTTGAGGATGGTGCAATTGACTGGGACGGATTCAGGAAAAACATTGAGCACTTTATTGAGGAAGGTGTTGCTGGAATCGCGATTAACGGCAGTACGGGAGAGTTTGTCAGCTTGACGAAGGAGGAGCGCTTTAAGGCGGTTGAGATAGCGGTCGATCAGGTGAACGGCCGGATTCCGCTCGTTGTAGGGACGGCGGCAGAGACAACAGCTGATGCGGTCGAATATACACAGCAGGCGGAAAAAACAGGTGCAGATGCGGCACTGCTGATTAACTCTTATTACGCTCACCCGAAAGAACATGAAATCTATGAGCATTTCAAAACGGTTGCTGAATCGGTTCAGTTTCCTATTATGATTTATAATAATCCATTTACATCAGGTGTCGATATTAGTACAGAAACGATTTTAAAGGTGGGGAGGGATGTCGCTAATATCACGCACATTAAAGAATCAAGTGGCGACATTACAAAAGCAAGAGATATTGCCAGGCAGGGAGTAGGAGATATTGAAGTGTTCTGTGGTTCTGAGGACCTTGCGTTGGAGTCCTTCTTAGTCGGAGCAGTCGGGTGGATTTCTCCAGCTGGAAATATTGTGCCGGGACTCGTGACTGAGTTGTATGAACATGTAAAAAGCGGTGAGCTAAACAAGGCATGGGGGCTGTATGATCGGCTGCTTCCGCTTTGTAATTACCTGGAGGAGTCTGGAAAGTATGTGCAGCTTTCGAAAAGGGCAATGGAACTGAAAGGCCTTGCTGGAGGACCATGCCGCAAACCGAGATTAGGGCTCACGGAGGAAGAAGACGCGAAGCTGATTGAATTGATGGGAAGTCTTGATGTTGTAAAACAATAAAAAAGGAGGGAAAGAGTATGCAAACTATAGGTTATAATTTGAAGCCTAGAGTACAAGAGTTTTTAGAAGGTGTGAAAGGTCTCTATATTAACGGTGATTACGTGGAATCAGAAAGTGGAAAAACGTTTGAAGTACTCGACCCGTCGACAGAAGAGGTAATTGCCACCGTTAGTGAAGCGCAGGCAGAAGATGTTGATAAAGCTGTTCAGGCAGCAAGAAAAGCTTTTGATGAAGGCGAATGGACCGACCTTGAGGCCGCAGAGCGTTCCCGCATGATATATAAATTTGCAGACCTTTTAGAAGAACACCGGGAAGAATTGGCACAGCTTGAAGCCTTGGATAACGGCAAACCTTATCATATTGCGATTACGGATGATATCGATGGGACGATTGAGCAATTCCGTTACTATGCGGGCTGGGCAACAAAGTTACTCGGAAAAACGACATCAGTTTCTCCAAATTATGTGACCTATACCGTTCATGAGCCAATTGGGGTGGTCGGTCAGATTATCCCGTGGAATTTCCCGTTATTGATGGCTGCATGGAAGCTTGGATCCGCGCTTGCTGTCGGATGCACTGTCGTCATTAAGCCAGCTCAGGAAACACCGCTTTCCCTGCTTTATGTCGGACAGCTTTTTAAAGAAGCAGGCTTCCCGGATGGGACAGTAAATATCATTCCTGGCGACGGACCGGTTGCAGGAAACGCACTTACAACGCATGAGGGAATTGATAAAATTGCATTTACCGGATCTACTGCTACTGGTATAGAAGTCATGCACCGAGCGGCTGATCAGGTGAAGGACATAACGCTGGAACTCGGAGGAAAATCCCCGAGCATTATTCTGGAAGACGCAGACCTGGATGAAGCGATTGAGGGTGCATTTAATGGGACGATGTATAATCATGGACAGAACTGCAGCGCTACCACAAGAATCTTTGTCCACCGCAAGCACTATGATACGGTCTTACGCGCACTGGAAGAGCGGGTGAAGAAAATCCGCCTCGGTTCTGGACTGGATCCGGATACTAACATGGGTCCGCTTGTTTCTGCCAAGCAGCAGAAGCGTGTCTTGGATTATATTGAGCAGGGCAAGAAAGAAGGTGCTCGGCTTGTTACTGGAGGAGGAAAAGGAAAGGACAAAGGTTTCTTTGTAGAACCAACGATATTTGCTGATGTTACGGATGACATGGTAATTGCACGTGAAGAGATCTTCGGGCCAGTCATGTCGGTATTCGTTTTTGATGATGTAGAAGAAGTAATCCGCCGGGCAAACGACAGTGATTACGGCCTTGCCGCAAGTGTCTGGACAGAAAATATTAAGACGGGACATTATATCGCGAAAAAGCTGAAATCCGGGACGGTGTGGATCAATGACTTTGGATTGGAATGGGAAACCATGCCATTTGGTGGCTTTAAGAAGTCAGGAATCGGCCGAGAAATGGGTGGAGAGTATGGACTTGCGAGTTATACAGAAGTGAAGAGTGTGTTTGTGAATATTGAGAGGTAGTATTTACGGGAGATAAATGCAAAAGGACGGGAACATAGTGCGCATTGTAGTTATACCGTTCCTGTTTGCCATAAGTACCTGCATGTGTAGGGTCCAAGTCAAAGATAACCGCATCTGATTCCCGATGTGAATGCATTTTATCCGGCAATACTTGATTGGCTTGAAGTAAAGAAGTAATGGAATTAGAATCAAAGTGATCCAAAGGGATAAGCTAGGTTGTGAAGCAAACTTATCCTATTTCGGCATTTAATAATTTTAAAGCTGGGTAATACGACATGAATATTCTCCTTCAGGTAATATTAGCTATACAATATACCTATTCGACAAATGATGAAAAGGTCCCTCTATTAAAAACTATATATTTAAAAACAGCCACTGGTAGATTAAAAAATTCAATGGCTGTTTTTTCTTTTACGCGCGCCCAGCAAGCCGTTAATTGCTAGTTGGTGAAAGTCCAACCTGAGTAGGTGCCAAGACGCTCAGTAGCTGACAGGCAACTGGTGGAGAAATCCTAAGGTTGAAGCCCTGTGACAAAGTA
>NZ_WOWT01000036.1:0-42295 GCF_009746545.1 Oceanobacillus sp. AG | reverse complement strand
AAACTATACCAAAAGTGGAGGTGTTTTTCTTTTTTATAGTAGGCAGATGTCAAGGTCCATAATGAATTTCCAAAAGTACTTTACCAGATAAAGGTTAGATGTCATTTTTACTCTGCGAAAGTTGAGTGCCTAATAATAAAGATTTTGGTGTGGATACAATAGAACATTACGGTGTACTAACATATATGGATGAAGAAGGTATCCATGAAGAAAAAGTGACATCTGTAAATGGCGATTATGGAAGAGTTTATGATGATTTATATGAAGCCATCATAAATGGAAAAGAAAAAACGATTACAGACGAACAGACATTGTTGCAAATGGAAATACTAGAAACTGGAATTAAAAATTTGGGGTAAAACAATGCCTGATTCTATTATAAATTCTAGATAAGGAATTTGGGATTAGCCTAGATTACGATAGAGGTCATAACAGCATCATTTAAGGAAAAGTATTGAAAATGAACCATAATGGAGTAAAAAGTGAAACAATCATATGCTCATTAATATGATTGTTTCACTTATTAAAGATTTATAAGCCTCTCTTGTTCTTATTTATCCATATTATGCTGGATTTCAAGAGCTTCTTCTTTTATCAGATCCGTTATTTCCATAATATGTTAAACGTACGCTTCATTTGCTAAAAGGCGCTGCGTTATTACTTCTTTAGCTATTCTTTCTCCCTTTTTTCTTCGGTTGTGCCCAGAGTTCAGCTTCGTGCTTAGCTGATTCTTCGTCCATAATATGTTTTAGGCGGGATTCACAGCCAAAAATTGTTCAGGGACCATGCTAAGTTCTTCCAAGTTATGAAAGATTTTTTAGTGTTTTCTCGTTCATTGCTATCACCTCCAGTTCACGCGATAAATGTCCTCATAATATTTGTCAAAATGAATTTATCCATATTTTCATGCAAGAGATAGAATGTATGGAACCGTTCTGTTTGTTTAATCATATTAAAGTTCATCATGTGTATGGAGATAACAGAATTGGATTTTTGATACTTAATCGGCTTGCTTATTTTTCTCATTACCAAAAAGCTGCTTGAAGGCACAAAATAGATTGCCAAAAATACTGGAGTGAAAAGGATACCGAGAAAAGCTTGACACAAACTGTTCATGAATTGCCATTGAAAGGGGTTCGTTTCTTTGATAAGGTTATATTAGGTGTCGTTAGAACTTGTTTAATTCTGTTTTCCCTTACCAGAACAAAAGGATGAGGAGAACAAGCTATTTGCCGTGACTTCCTACTACAGACGACAATCATTACCAGCCAAGCCTGGTATTAATGTACTTTCAAGCATAAGAAACAAGAAAAATTGATATGGAGGATTTATATGAAAAAAATCATTACGCCATTTATTATCGTATTAATTCTTTTACTTTCAGCGTGTGGAAATGGGGAAAAGGAGGAAGTAACAGAAGGAACGGATGAGTTAGTTGCGCTTGAAGTAGAGTTCAATGTTCCGGAAACTGCTGAACCAGGAGAAACCGTCGAACTTGAAGCTATTGTCAGCTATGGAGACGAGCTTGTTGAGGATGCGGATGAAGTGAACTTTGAGTATTGGTTAAAAGGTGATGAAGATGACAGTTCCGAAATAGACGGTATACATACAGAAGACGGAAGATATACGGCAGAAGTGACTTTCCCGGAAGATGGTACGTACGAAATATATGCCCACACGACTGCTCGTGGTTTGCATACGATGCCACTTAAATCCATTATCGTCGGTGATGGCGGTGAAGCAGCAGGGGAATCTGGACATCACGCACATCATGAACACAACGCTCATACAGACGGCTTCCATTTGCACTTCATGGAGCCAGATACCGTTCAAACGAATGAAGTAATTGATCTGACTGTCCATCTACAGTTGGAAGATAAAGCAATGGAAGATGCAATCGTTCGTTATGAAATTGCCCCAGAAGGAGACGATGAGAATACAGCTTGGGTTGATGCTGAAGAAACAGTAGCTGGAGAGTACATTGCAGCTCACGAATTTACCGAACCAGGAACGTATAAGCTTGTCATTCATGTTGAAGATGACGCAGATCTTCATGAGCATGATGAATATATGATTGAAGTTGAATAGTACTTATAATATTAGTGCGGGCTATTAAAAAAGCTCCGCACTATTTTATGTTATGTAATTGGAGAGAATTGGATTATTCTTAGAGGTTTTAGGGTGTATTATTGCAACAAATCATCTACTGAATTAGGGACAGGAGAATATTGTTATGATAGCGGCACATGCAAATAGTATGATCCGGCTCATGAAGCAATAAAGCAGATGGTGAAAGCGGGAGTGACTGTCGGTTTTTTTATTGGGTGGATCGTAGGACTTCCACAATGGTCTTCAGCCATTGTGATGCAGAGTCTTTATGTCATACTAATCGTTACTATGTTAACCATTGTTCTAAGTACTCCTGTTGCTTTCTTTGCAAGTTATAGTCGTGGATATTTAGCTCCGGTAGGCTTTGTCATTATTACACTTATTTCTTCTCAAATTGTTGCAGCTGTAGGACACGGTGAATATTTTCCATGGGCGGTACCGGCACTCTACAGTGGTTTAACGGGAGAAAACATCATCAGTTGGAGCAGTTTAATCATCATCTGCATTACAAGTTTGTTAGGCTTTCTTAGTACATTATATTGGTGGCTTTTTGCAGACCAGCATTAAGAAAGGTATGATATTGCTAAGATACGAATACTACGGGAGGAGATTTACTTGGATTTACAAATTGGAGATATCATCCGTTTTGAACGGACATTCACAAAAAAGATGTCGCAATGTTTACAACAGTATCTAAAGATGAAGGAGACCATCATACGGAGCCCGATGAACTTGGAAGGTTAGTAGTTCAAGGGTTGCTGACTGCTACATTGCCGACGAAGGTTGGGGGAGACTATAACGTATTAGCTCGTACAATGAAATTTGAATTTCTTTAGACCTGTTTTCACCGGAGATACAATTAGCTGTGAAGTAACAATCGAGGAATTGGAAAAGAAAAAGAATAATCGATTTTCCATTATGGCAACGTTTACATGTGTGAATCAACATGAAAAGGAAGTACTAAGCGGATATTTTGCTGGAGTAATCTTGACGGATTGAAACTTATTTGACGCTTAACTGGGTTGTTGGTACGCTAAGAATAGAAGATCGATAGATTATGATTACTTATAGGATGGGGGAGAAGCGTTTTGAATAAGGATGTCATGTTCCCAATTGGTGAATTAGAAGTTCCGGAAAAGGTAACATTAGAAAATGTTCAAGAATGGTTAAAGCAAATTGAGTCATATACGGGTCGATTAAGAGAAACCGTCGATTCATTGAATGGTGAGGAACTAAGCAAAACGTATCGGGATGGTAGTTGGAACGTCAGGCAGCTCGTTCATCATATTGCAGACTCTCAGTTGAACATGTTCCAACGGTTAAAACTTGCTTTGACAGATGATAATCCAACCGTACCAAACTTCATTCAAGATGAGTGGGCAGTTCAACCGGATACAGAACTCCCTGTAGAACCTTCTATTAAAATGTTAGAAGGGATCAATGAGCGGATTGTAGCTTTGGGAAATAGCTTAACGGAAGATCAATTAAAACGAACCTTTACACATGAAATAAACGGGAAAATAACCGTTGCAACCAAGGTAGCCAAATTAGCCTGGCATGAGGAGCATCACTTGGCTCACATTAAACTTGCATTAGCAAAATAATTTAGTTAGGTTAAATCAAAAAAGATATGTCTTTCATAGGGAAGGCGTATCTTTTTATTTTTTGATAATAGTTAAATTGACCTTGAATTACCTTTTGTGTGATATTACAATGAAATAGAAATTTTCAATAACTGTTTAATAGACAAGAAGCTGTAAAGCATGCAGGTATATTAGAGAGTTGTAAGGGGGAATACAGTTCTGAATATTACATTGGTTGCTCTGCTTTCCTACTGTATGGGAAGCGTGAATGGCGCTTATTATATAACGAAATGGATGACTAGACAAGATATTAGAAGGCTAGGCAGCGGTAATGCGGGAGCGAGAAATGCGGGAAGAGAACTAGGGAAGAAAGGGTTTTTATATACCCTCTTTATCGATATTGCCAAGGTTATGATTGCACTTTCTTTAACTAGTCTTCTTTTTCCAGAAAATAAAATAATGCTATTGGTAAGTGCATTTTTTCTATTGTTTGGACACATCTGGCCGATCCATCTTGGAGGGAGAGGTGGAAAAGGAGTTGTCGTTTATTTAGCGTCCACATTATTCTTTATACCAATAGCTATAATTGTCTTAGGTCTAATTGTTGGAATTAGCTATTTGCTTATACAAAATTTTACTGTTTCCGGGCTAATTGCGATGCTATCGATTCCTGTAACAGCATGGATATTAGGAGAATACTATTTTGAAATTGGTCTATTCATCTTATTAATTATTGTTTTTATCCCCCATCTTACAAGAAAATAATTTTTTCTACACGTTAGAGGAGGCAAAAAAATGGAGCGGCATACCTTAACATATAAAATAGCAGCAGATCCAGACGAAATGGATCAGATTTATCAATTAAATTATGAAACATTTGTAGAGGAAATCCCACAGCACGCGCAAAATCAGAGTCAGCGTTTAATAGATAAATTTGATAAGGAAAATATCTACTTCATTGCGAAGGATGGAGAAGAGGTCATCGGGATATTACCGTACGGGCAAATCGTCCATTCTCCCTTGATCGAAAGTTAGCTGATTTAGATGAATACTTGCCGAATGATGCCAACCCTTGTGAGGTACGTTTACTTTCCATAAAAAGAAGTTATCGAAAGAGTCGGGTATTCTATCAATTGGTCAAACTTCTTGTGCGTTATTGTTTGGAAAAAGATTATAATATGGCTTTAATTTCTGGAACAGATCGTCAAATTAAGTTATATAAAAGGATTGGTTTTGAACCTTTGGTCCAATGGTTGGAACAGAGGAAGCGATGTTTCAACCAATGTTCTTAACGCGAGAAAAATTTGAAACTTCAACAAAAGTATTTCGGAAAATGATGACGGGGAAGACCCAATCAAAACGATTAAACTTTTTGCCCGGACCAGTGGCGATAAAGAAAGAGGTAGAACAAGCATTTTATAACCCGCCTATCTCTCATCGTTCTAGTGACTTTATGGAAAATATTAAAATAGTTCGCGAAAGACTATGCGAACTTGTGAATGCTGAACATGCACAAATTGTGGTTGGGACTGGGACACTAGCTAATGATTTAGTTGCTGCTCATCTAAAAAAACTTTCGGGAAAAGGGCTTATCCTCGCTAATGGGGAATTTGGATATCGGTTAATCGATCATGCGGAACGGATGAATTTACGTACGAAAGATAGAAAAGCAATGGAATAAAAAAATAATAATAGAAGAGATTGAATGTTTTCTTGAAGCACATCCTGATGTCGATTGGCTATGGACTGTGCATTGCGAGACATCGACAGGCTATCTTTACGATTTGGACCGTTTGAAAGAATTAACAAATAAACATCATGTAAAATTCTGCGTAGATGCTTGCAGTTCGGTTGGGATCGTTCCAGTTGACTTAAAGGATGTTTATCTTGCCACTACAGTAAGTGGAAAAGGACTTGGTTCTTATCCAGGGTTAGCGATTGTTTTCCATCAGGAGAGAATAGAGCCTAGTAAGGAAATACCAAAGTATTTGGATTTAGGTCAATACGCCAAAATGGACAGCGTTCCATATACGCATTCTTCTAATCTCATTGCAGCTTTACATGAGGCTGTAAAAAGAGTGAATCTAGAAAATAATTCCATGATGGGAAATACAGTTAAAAGAATGCTTACAGATGCTGACATCTCCTTTTTGGGGGATAAGAATTATTCGCCGGGCATCTAACCATTCCACTTCCTCTTTCCATTTCCTCAAAAGAAATTGGAGATGAATTGAAGGCGAAAGGAATTATTATTAGTTACGAGAGCGATTATTTGTTGAAACAAAACTGGATTCAGTTTGCGTTCATGGGGGATATAACATTAGCGAATTTTGAGACTGCATGTACTGCTCTCCAAACCATTATAAAGTATAGGATGAAGAAGGTTTGATATGAGAAATCTTTACAAACAGCTCGAAAAGCTAACAGGCATACAACTAACTTTATTAATCACGAGTATTCTTTGGGCAAAGACGGTAACGGTTTCCTTCGTCGGTTTTAATCTTAGCTTTTATTCCATATTTGATAGCATTTTAATTTTGACAGGTTCCATTGGTTCCCTTTTACTAGCGATGGGTTTTAGTTTTTATTTTGGACAACGGGTAAATAAATTAATTTTGTTCGGATTAGTAGTAGTAGGTACAGGAGTTCTTTATGGGGATCTACTGTACTATCGATTTTATAATGATTTTGTTACATTACCGATTCTTTTTCAGTTCGATAATGTTGGCGGTTTAAGTGCAGCACGTTAGAGCTAATGAGCTGGTGGGATATTTTATTGTTCGTGGATTTATTTATAATAGGTCCGTTTCTATTTAGAAAGAAACCTGACCTAGCCGTACCGAAACAAAGAAAAAGAAAGTATGTTGTGGCGAGCTCGTTTCTTATTATTTTAACTATTTGCTTAGGACTCGTAAAATCGGTACATATTTTTTCCGAGTCCTATGATCGAGAGCAGATGGTTAAGTCGATTGGTTTATTAAATTACCATTTATATGATATTGTGTTAAGCATTAAAGCACCTTTACAACCACTTATTGTTACAGAGGCAGATGCTGATGTCCTAGAAGCATACACACAACCAAAGAGTTCAGAACGAAAGGATTTATTCGGAATAGCGGAAGGGAAGAATATAATCCTTATAACCTTGGAATCTACGCAAAATTTCGTGATTAATCACTAAGTAAATGGGGAAGAAGTTACTCCATTTTTAAATGAATTAATTAAAGATAGCTTTTATTTCAACCAAATTTATGATCAAACAGCACAAGGGAAGACATCTGATGCAGAGTTGATGATCGATACGAGTCTTTATCCATTGGCAAGCGGTTCTGTTTTTGTAAGAAAACCTGAAAATATCTTTAATAGTCTGCCGCATCTATTAAGGGAAAATAAGGATTATTATTCAGCGGTTTTTCACGGAAATGATCGAACGTTTTGGAATCGAGACATCATGTATGAATCCCTTGGCTATGATAAATTTTACTCTAAAAAGGATTATACAGTGACAGAGGCAAACTCTATTAATTATGGAATAAAAGATATACCGTTTTTTAATCAATCGATTCCTTATTTAGTGGATCTGCCTGAACCATATTATGCCAAATTGATTACCTTAACGAATCACTTTCCATTCTTGTTAGATGAGGAGGATATTTTTATCGACGAGGCAGATACAGAGGAAGATGTCGTAAATCGTTATATTACGACGGTTCGTTATTTAGATCAATCGGTTGGATTGTTTTTTGAAAAATTAAAGGAAGAAAGTATGTACGAAAATACGGTGTTTGTTCTAGTTGGTGATCACTATGGGATCTCGGAAAAATATGAGAAGGGTTTAAGTGAATTATTAGATGAGGAAATAAATATAGCTAACCACATGAAACAGCAACAAGTTCCTCTAATCATTCATATCCCCGGCCAAGCGGGAGAAACGATCACGACACAAGGAGGGATAATCGATATACGCCCAACACTTCTGCACCTATTAGGGATTAGTACAGATAATCGTTATTCATTTGGGCATAATCTATTCACAAGAGATCATAACCATCCAGTTATTTTTCGTGATGGAAGTTTTCTGTCAGAGGAATACATTTATAAAAATAAAATTTGTTATCGAAAAGAAGATGGGGAAGTTGTTAATACAAAGATTTGTGAAGTGTATTCCGATGTGGCAAGACAAGAGTTGTCCTTATCAGATCATATTATATTTGGGGATTTATTAAGGTTTACGGCTGATTAAGGCGCAAAACAAATAAAAAGGAAAAACCCCCTGAAATGCTGAATTGAAACATTTCAAGGGGTTTGACACATTTAATTGCATAAGGCAGATATTAACGTGAGTAGAACTCAACGATAAGAGATTCGTTAATCTCTGCTGGAAGCTCAGAGCGCTCTGGGTAACGAGTGTATGAACCTTCCATGTTGTCTGCGTTGAATGTTGTGTACTCTGGTACGAAGCTGTTCACTTCGATTGCTTCTTTCACGATGTCAAGATCTTTTGAACGTTCGCGTAAGCCGATTGTTTGACCAGGAGTAACAGTGTAAGATGGAATATCTACACGACGGCCATCAACTAGAACGTGACCATGGTTTACAAGCTGACGAGCTTGTTTGCGTGTACGAGCAAGACCTAAGCGGTAAACAAGGTTATCAAGACGAGATTCAAGTAAAATCATGAAGTTCTCACCATGGATCCCTTTCATTTTACCTGCTTTGTTGAATAGGTTACGGAATTGACGTTCGTTTAATCCGTACATATAACGTAATTTTTGCTTCTCTTGAAGCTGTAATCCATATTCAGAAAGCTTTTTTCTTTGGTTTGGACCATGTTGTCCAGGAGCGTAAGGGCGCTTATCTAATTCCTTACCTGTTCCAGTTAATGAAATGCCAAAACGACGAGACTTTTTCCATACAGGACCTGTATAGCGTGCCATAGACATTTCCTCCTTCGATTTTATTTTTGTATAAAAATAAATCACCACGTCAATTACACTGGCTAGTTTGTTTTTCTTGTACCATCGCTCCAGCAGCAGAGAGTTACGCGATACACCCTTATTTCTGCATAAGGAACAAACTAGTGGCAATGCACTGAGCGCAAAGGCTACCTTAAATTTACACAAGTTATATTATATAAGTTATTAGCGGGGAAGTCAATTAGAAATATAAATAATCTATTGTTGATTAGTAGTTTCCGTACATTTTCATTTTAGACGTCTAAAAAGAATGGTGTTTAGAATGAATAAGCAGCTTTACATAGAAAAACAGGAACTAGCTCATGTGTGATATATATTAAAGACAGCAATACATTCTAGCGATTTAAAATAGGTTGACGGATATACATCATAAAAAATGAGCAGTGCCTAGAAAAAGATACTCGTTTTTTGCTTAGAGATAAGCGATCAATGCCTCAACATACTTCTCAAGATAATGTTTATCGGTTTCGTCAAAGCGGTCTTTAATTGGGCTATCGATGTCCAGGACACCATATATTTCTCCGTTTCGTAAAATCGGAACAACGATCTCAGAATTACTCGCTGTGTCGCAAGCAATATGTCCAGGGAATGCATGGACGTCTGCAACGAGTTGGGTTTCTTTCTCCTTGATCGCCGTGCCACAAACTCCTTTACCATATGGAATTCGTACACAAGCCGGTAATCCTTGGAATGGTCCTAGTACGAGTTCATCGTTCTTCCAAAGGTAGAATCCGACCCAGTTCACTTGATCTAGAAACTGATTCAATAAGCTCGACGCATTAGCAAGCAGCGCAGTCTCGTCTTTCTCATCCTCAGAAAGTGCTTGAAGCTGTTTGATTAATAATTCATATGCTTTTATTCGATCTGTTGAATAAGTAAGTTGTTCAAACATCATAATCCCCCTCAATTTCTCGTTATTCTATTTGCCGATTGAATGGACTTGAGCTTTGCACTTCATTTCCAGTAAGATAGATGTATGTAACTATCAGCAGGTTTCGACATGGATGAAATTCCTGTCGAACGAAAGTTACAGGATTTCCAGCAAGTTTGTCGTATTGGATAGGTAAGGAGCTGAGTATATTGAAGAAAAATCTATCCAAACAAAAAGTAATCCATGCTGCTTCCTCCCTGTTTTTTCAAAAAGGCTTCCATGGCACGTCAGTGAGAGACATTGCCCAAAAAGCAAAAGTGAATGTATCTTCCGTCAGTTACTATTTTAACGGGAAACAAGGTTTGCTTGAATATGCCGTTACAAAATATTATGAAGAGTATCTGAAAACAATAGAGGCTACACTGGAAGCAGCGGAGAATTGGTCTGCTATCGATCGGCTAAACGAATTGATTTTCACAATTATACAATATAAACAGTCGAAACTTCAATTGACTTGTTTTATTCAGCGTGAACTAACTCTTGATTCAGTGTTCGTGCGGGAAATGGTAATCACCTATCTAGCGAAAGAAAACTTTCATATTCGTACGGCGTTTTATAATGTTCTAGCGGGAAAGAAATTGCCGGGGGATGAGAAGGATTATTTGCTCATGCAGCTGAAAGGGATGTTGATTACGCCATATATTTTACACAATGAATGGAAAGACCGGGTAATCGGTGACTATTCGCATGAAGTTTTTGTCAATAAATACGTAAAAACCATTCAAAACTGGCTAAAATTTATTGTCGAAAACTAGGATTTGACAGACAAATTTCACGGGGAATAATAAAAATTAGACAAAATTTTCTTTTTCTTAGCCAAAGTGACTGATTACATGCTATATTAATACTATATCATAACAGATTTAATGAAATATATTTAAATACATGTTAGAGGTTGTTCAAAAGTCGGTAAAAATGACACATCAAACTTCTGCGTTGGTTCGCTTTTCCGCTCCTATGTACCCATTGATGTACATTCCGGTGCGGAGAGCTTCGCCGCATTTGAATTCTTGCGCACAGGAAGTGCTCATGTCGGCGTTGTGATACGAATCGCGAATTTAGCCGACCTCGGTCCTTTTTATCCTCCTTTTTGAACACATACTGTTACTTGTATAAATCCTCTTGTTGAAATGGGGCTAGGAGGTACGCTATGGAATTATTCATTGGAATTATTTTGGCAATTATTGTGTTAATCGTCATCGGTTTAATATTACGGAAACGCGTGTACGATCAGGTGGATCGCTTGGAAGCGTGGAAGTTAGATATTATGGCGAGAAATGTAGCCGGTGAACTCAGTAAAATTAAAAATCTCACTTTATCCGGTGAGACACAAGAGAAATTTGAAGCTTGGAAGGAACGCTGGGATTATATCGTAGGTAAAGAACTTGCTGATATTGAAGAACACTTGCTGGATGCAGAAGATGCAGCAGATAAGTTCCGAGTTTCTAAAGCGAAGAAAGTGTTAAAGGAAACAGAAGAAATCCTTCAATCGATTGAGGAAAGTATCGACAATATCTTATCTGAACTTGAGGAATTACTCGAATCCGAGAAGTCGAGCAGAATGGAAGTAGAAGAAGTCGAGCCGGCAATTCGTGAATTGCGCAGGCAAATATCACAAAACCGCTACCAATATGCAAAAGCGGATCGGTATTTCGATGCAGAGCTGGACAAACTGGAAGCAGCTTTAGAGAATTTCCATGAAGAAAGTGCTGCCGGTAACTATATGGAAGCGAAAAGAATCGTCGATGAGTTGAAAGTTGAGTTAAAAGAACTGGATGAGAAGATCCACGCATTTCCTGAAGTGTATAAGAAAGCGAAGCACGAACTTTCTTCTCAACTGGATCAACTGCTTTCCGGTATGAAAGAAATGAAACAAGATGGTTTTTATATCGAACATCTTGATTTTGAAAAAGAAATACGTACATATCAGCAACGGATTATCGATGTGATGACAACGCTTGAAGAAGGTAATCTAGAGGAAGGTACAAAGGTTCTCGATGAAATGGAAGAAAGAATCTCTGAAATGTATGAATTGCTTGAGGAAGAGGCTTTGGCGAAGAACTATCTGGACCAAAATGTTCCCTCTTACAAAGAGGCAATCATGACACTACATACATCCTTTACAGAAACAAAGGCAGAAGTAGAGGAGCTAAAGAAAGCTTATTATGTAGAAGACGAAGAACTGGAAAAATTCCTTGCAGTTGATAAGAAAACACAAGCTTTAAATAACGAATTGAAAGAAGTGTTGGCAGGTCTTGAGGCGAATGATGTTGCACATAGTGAATTGCGCAGCAGAGTTGAAGCCGCCTTGGGACAGATTGATGACTTGAAGGAAAAGCATGATACATTTAAAGAAGCGATTCAGACATTAAGGAAAGATGAGCTGCTGGCAAAAGATAAGTTGGCGGAAATGTATGGACAGATTAAAGAATTGCACCGCCGCTTGCGTAAAAGTAATATCCCGGGAGTGCCAACCTTTATCTGGACGAGCTTAGAAGAAACACAACAGAGAAATAAAAAAGTATTAGAGGCGCTGGAACAACATCCATTAGATACAGGTGCGGTCCACCGCTCATTGTTAGAAGCGGAGAATGCAATCGAACAAGCTAAAGAAAAAATCGATATGATGCTTGATCAGGCTTATTTAACAGAGCGTGTCATTCAATATGCGAACCGTTACCGGAGTAAAAATCCAATGCTTGCTGCTGAATTAGTGGAGGCAGAGCGATTATTCCGCGCATATGAATATGAGCTTGCTTTAGAAAAGGCGGCAAAAGCGATTGAACAAGTTGAACCAGGTGCCTTAAAACGCATTGAAGAAACCCAACTAGTCGTGAATGATTAATATTAGCAAAAAGGCTGTATGAAAAGGATCTCCTTTTATACAGCCTTTCATTATGTAAAAGAATCACCCGCAAGTATCCACAAATCTAATATACGTCCTCATCTCGAATTTGAATGAACTACTTATTGCTTTCATTCAGCGTAAGTGTGTGCAACTTACTTCTGGAGATCCGCAGTCCAGACACCTCTCGCTTTCCGCGGGCGGCCGACAAGCCTCCTCGGGCTAACGCCCTGTGGGGTCTCGCCAGGCCTATCCTCCCGCAGGAGTCTCGAGGTGTCTGGACTGCTCCGAGGGGAAAGCCAAATTTGGAACACTATTTTTCATTTTAGGAATAAAACGCCGATCTTAGGGTGATAGTTTCCATTCATAATAATCATCCCTACCAGTTCAGTTTCCCGGAGGACGGTGACTCCTGCGGGAAAGCGGAGACGATGAGACCCCGCAGGAAGTGCTTTTCTTCCGAGGAGGCTCAGCGCGGAGCCCGCGGAAAGCATCCGTCCGCCGGGAAACTGAACGGCGATTAGAGCACCAAATTAAATGAACGAGCAAAACACTTACGCTGAATGAAAGTGATTAATTGCTATAAGCGTTATGGACTGCGGGTTTTCTAAAAGTCGTAACGGTATATTCCAATTGTGGATCCGAGAGGGCTCTTTTGAATTATCAAGCAAAGGGCTTGTTTTTTAAGACTGGATGCAGTAAGATTCTTAAGGAATTATTTGGCGTAAATCTAAATCAATATAGAATAAATAATAAGGAAGGGAGGAGTTTTTGATGATTTATTTGGATAATAGCGCGACAACAATCCCGGATCCCTCCGTTGTCGAAAGCTACCAGAAAGCATCAGAGAAATTTTTTGCAAACCCATCATCAATCCATCAACTCGGAGGTGCAACAGAAAAACTTCTACAGACAGCAAAACAGCAAGCAGCATCAATCCTGCAAGTTGATGCAAATGAAATTATTTTCACATCAGGTGGGACGGAAGGGAATAATATTGCGATTAAAGGCATTGCTTTAGAACATCAAAATCGCGGAAAACATATTATCACTACAGCGGTCGAACATCCATCTGTTGACGAGGCGTGTCAAAGTCTTGAAACCCTAGGTTTTGAAGTAACGGTTCTCCCAGTGGATGAGGAAGGGCTAGTCGACGTAAAAGATGTGAAAGAAGCGATTCGAGAGGATACGATTCTTGTAAGTATTATGCATGTGAACAATGAACTCGGTACCATCCAACCGATTGAGAAAATAGGAAAGTTATTAAGCAATTATCCTAAATTATATTTCCATGTTGATGCGGTTCAAAGTCTTGGGAAAGTTCCGCTCGATATTCAGAAAGCCCAAATTGACCTTTGCAGTTTTTCTGGGCATAAAATCCACGGTCTAAAAGGGACGGGAATCCTGTATGTAAGGAAGCAAGTCTCGCTTTTCCCGCTTTTCCATGGAGGAGGACAAGAGAACGGCCTCCGCTCCGGAACGGAGAACGTCGCGGGGGGTGTATCGATGGTTCGAGCATTACGCTTGATAAAGGAAAAGCAGCAAAATCAAACGAACCACCTACAAGCGATACATGACTATTTATGGAATGAGCTAGAAAGTATAGAGGCTGTCCAGATCAATAGCCCTCATAACGGAGCACCACATATTCTTAACGTGTCCGTACCGCGGATTAAACCGGAAGTGATTATTCATATGCTTGGTGAAAAGGAGATTTATATCTCTACAAAATCAGCTTGTTCCTCTAAAGAGAAAGATGAGAGTAAAGTTCTTGCTGCTTGCGGGTTACCGAGGGAGATCACAATCTCTGGATTACGGATCAGCTTGTCCTATAACAATACCCAGGAAGAAATGGAACGTTTTGTTGCTTCACTAAAAGAAGCAATACATCAATTTAAGGAAGTTTTGAGGTAGATTACAATGCAATATGATCATATATTAATACGTTACGGAGAAATGGCATTAAAAGGAAAGAACATTCGGAGCTTTATCCAAGCACTTCAGGAAAACCTTCAAGTCAAACTGAAAGATTTCCCTAATGTAAAAGTAAAACGAACACAAGGTAGAATGTTTGTCCTCCTAAATGGCCATGAGCCGGAACCGATTATTGAGATTTGCAGAAAAGTATTTGGGATTCACAGCTTATCGCTTGCTCTTAAAGTGGAGAATGATGTGGAGCAGATTAAAGAAGCGGCGCTTGAAGCATTAAAGAAAGCGGAGGCTCGTACATTTAAAGTAGCAGCAAAACGAGTGGATAAAAGTTTCCCGCATGGTTCTTTAGAAATGAATCAGATCGTAGGCGGACATCTGTTAGTGAATACAGAAGGTTATACCGTTGATGTTCACGAACCGGATGTGGAGATAAAGGTTGAAATACGTCAGGAAGCGACATACATTACATCGGAAAATATTTCCGGAGCTGGTGGATTGCCTGTAGGAACTGCTGGGAAATCGCTACTGCTGCTCTCAGGGGGAATAGATAGTCCGGTTGCAGGATATCTCGCCATGAAGCGGGGGGTTCAACTTGAAGCCATCCATTTCCATTCTCCTCCTTATACGAGTGAACGAGCAAGACAAAAAGTGCTTGACCTTACGAAGAAGTTAGTTGGTTACGGGAAGTCGATCAAGGTCCATATCGTACCATTTACAAAATTACAACAGGAAATTTTCCGTGAAATGCCGGATAGCTATGCGATGACGATCATGCGCCGGATGATGTTCCGAATAGCTGAGGCAGTTTGTGAACAAGAAAATATTCTATCCCTTACGACAGGGGAGAATCTTGGACAAGTTGCGAGTCAAACAATGGAGAGCATGCATGCAATTAATGAAGTAACCAATTATCCAGTTATCCGTCCATTGATTGCGATGGATAAGGCAGAAGTTGTGGACATATCAAAAGAGATTGATACCTATGAGATTTCAATTCTTCCGTATGAAGATTGCTGTACAATTTTTGTACCGAAATCACCAAAGACGAGACCTCGCCGTGATAAAATTAATGCACTGGAAGCGCGCCATGATTTCGGGCCGTCCATTGAAGAAGCAATCGCAGGTATTGAAACGATCTATATTACTGCTAAAAGTGAAGATACAGAGTTTGAAGATTTATTATAATGCGATTTTGAAAGCATGAAATAGCTGGGTATACCTCTGTAAAAATTTAAGAGAAACCGAACATTGTTATCATTTTAGCGTAAGTGCCGTCTCCGACTGTTCGGAGGGAAGAACTAGGGCATTTACCAGGAACTGTTAATTTTAGTTGTGTATGATAATTCTCCAAGTAACACAATCTATAGTTACCGAGGAGGTGAGCTAACATGGCTAACAATAATTCAAATCAATTAGTAGTCCCTGGTGCACAACAAGCGTTAGATCAAATGAAATTTGAAATTGCTCAGGAGTTTGGTGTTTCACTTGGTGCAGACACGACTTCCCGTGCTAACGGTTCAGTTGGAGGCGAAATTACAAAACGTCTCGTAACAATAGCACAACAGCAATTTGGCGGTCAATAATTATATAGTTACGTGAAAAACAAGGCCTGTAAAAAGGCAAAAACAGGACGCAATTTCTTGCATGCGTCCTGTTTTTATTAAGGATAAGATTACAAGAATGTCCGTCTTACCCGGTCCCAGAAGGAATTATTTTTTAACTTCACCGTTTTGATGACCGTCTCGTCCATATCAACTTCGAGTGAAGAAATTTTTGTTATTGGATGCGCTTCATTATCTAGACTAATAATCGGATGGTCATTGCCGGTCGGCTGAACATTTAGGGTTAGCTTCCGGTCTTTACTTAGAACAAAGGAAGAGCCTAGTGTACGATATTGATTATTATTTAACGAAGCAACTTCTGAGACTTGATAACTTGAAATGAGTGGATCAATAACTGCACCATAGGCAGATTTATTATATCCCGTACTTCCGGTCGGCGTAGAGACGATTAGTCCATCTCCACGGAATGTCTCAAAATATACATCATCAATCAAAACATCAATGACAATCGTTTTAACAATTGTGGAACGGATACTTACTTCGTTCAAACAATGATACTCCGTTCCATCATTGATTCGTGCTTTAATTACTGGAAATCTGCGAACTTCCAATTCTTCATGCATCAAACTATGTAGCATTTCATCGAAATTATCGAGGTCAAAATCACAATATAGGCCAGATTCCCCGGTCCGCGTAATTCCGACATAGATAGCATCCTGGCGGAAACCGCTTTTTCTTACAGCTTGGAGAAAAGCGCCATCACCACCGACGCTTACAATAATACTTGCGTTATTCGGATGACCTGCAATCTCAAAGCCATTATCCCTGGCAATCTTTCCTAACACATCTACTTTTGCATCTGTTTCGTCATCTTTTAAATAGAAGAAATATAATTGATTTCGTTGCACCAATGTATGCGCCTCCCGTTCTATCTTCATAATTTTATAATATCATCAGGCAATCGTATAATCCAATTATATTCCGAATGATGATTAAAAAAATAATAATCGAACAAGCTAAAGAGTAATCACTGGAAATGAAAAAGGAAGCATCCTTATGTTCTGGATTATACTATTCTCCTTGCTATTGTTGCTATTTACTCTTTTTTTACTCTTTATCACATGTTCAAAAGTAAATATTGCATTTTCCTATCGATTCGAGTTGGCAGTTGTTCACAAACTCGATCTATTTCTGTCTGTCATGAACATCCGCATCTGGCAGCGAACGATTGACCTGCCTCGTCTAGATCTAAATGACACTACAGAATCGGCTAAGGTGCATTCGTTAGAAATAGTCGATTGGAAACGAATCTTTCCATTTATAAAAAAGATAGAGGTGAAAAAAGTTGACTGGGAGACGGGGATAGGTACTGGGGAAGCTCATATTACCGGGATGGTTGCCGGATGGCTTTGGGTAGGACAGGAACTTGTGGTAAAAGTGTTGGAGCGGTATTGCAAGCTCAATTCCGAGCCAATCGTTTCCGTACAAACCAATTATCAAGGAGAAGGGTTATATTCACGACTCGACTGTATTTTCCGATTGCGCTTACACACCTTTTTAAAAATTTATCGGGTGATCAATAATCAAAAGTAAATAATTTGGAGGGACTTGTTATGGAAGAACATCCAATTCAGGGTTTAATGACGACGGCAATGGAAAGCCTGCAATCTTTAGTGGAAACAAATACAATCATCGGAGATTCAATTGAAACACCTGATGGGAGTACAATTATCCCTGTATCGAAAGTAGGATTTGGCTTTGCGGCTGGAGGAAGTGAATTTAGTCCCCAGTCGACGGAAGGGGATGCAACACTACCGTTTGGTGGCGGTAGTGGTGGGGGAGTTTCCTTAACTCCGATCGCCTTTCTTGTTGTGAAGAATGATGAGATAAAAATGGTGCGTCTCGATCAACATACACAGCTTTATGAAAAGTTCCTCGAAATGACACCGCAAGTCATCGACAAGGTAGAAAAAATCATGAAAGATAAGGGATCTAAAAAAGATAAAAAGGAAAAAGTGAAAAAGACCAATCCGCTAAATTTTGACATATAAAACGAAAATTCATTCCGCGGGTTTCTTTTGCTATCCTTGGGTTGAATGATCAGGGTGCTAGCGTCCGTTATCTCCAGCCTAATTGTATTTGAAACTATTTGGGAGCGGGAGGTTAACGGACGGTTGCACCATGGAAAGGAATGAAAACGGTAACGACAATTTTTATCGCTTTTTCCCAAGTGAAAGATTGGACAAGCGAACGAGGATTATTCATAATAGAGACAAGAGAACTAAATTGGGAGGAAGGATAATAGTGAAGCAAATTACATTCCATAATGATCCAGTAACTTTATTAGGAACAGAAGTGAAAGTTGGGGACGAGGCACCAAACTTTACAGTTCTAGCTAATGATTTGAAAGAAGTTTCCTTAGATGATTATAAAGGGAAAATCAAATTGATAAGTGTAGTGCCTTCCATTGATACAGGAGTATGCTCCGATCAGACGAAACGATTTAATGAAGAAGCGTCTAAGCTTGATAATGTACACGTGTTAACGATTAGCATGGACTTACCTTTCGCTCAAACACGCTGGTGCGCTGCAGAAGGTGTTAAGAACTTGGACACTTTATCCGATCACCGAGATGCTGACTTCGGTGAGAAGTACGGTGTCTTGATTAAAGAACTGCGTTTACTAGCAAGATCGATCTTTGTTGTCGATTCAAACGACAAAGTGACCTATGTAGAATATGTTGATGAAGTTTCAAGCCATCCTGACTACGACGCTGCTTTAGAAGCTGTGAAACAAGCGAATTAATCGATATCTCTCTCTGGCGGGAGCCCGGGAGAGATTTTTCGTGTGAAATATATACTATACATGTATGGAGGAAGGGAATGGAAAAGTCAACCGTAGAGAAACTTTTTGAATGGTTCGACGAGACAACCGAAATCATTCAAGCTCATGTGGATGAACCGTATTTGAACAGTCTCACTGAAACAATGGATACTATTTTTTATGAAACGCCGCATGAAGATTTTGATGATATTTTACGTAAAAAGTTGGACAAGAAAATAGATGAATTCAAGGATATCAATCATTCCAAGCAAGATTTGAAAAAAGCAATCCAGCTTACAATCTTGAACGGAATGAAAGGATCGGTTCAGGAGCAACATGTGATGACCCCAGAATCCATCGGTATGATTGTCGCTTATTTGGCAAGTCAATTGATGAAGAACAAAGAGAAAATTCGTCTCTTTGATCCGGCAAGTGGTACAGGGAATTTGCTCCTTACCGTCATGGAACAATTAGAGCAAGAGTTGAAAGTTTATGCTAGTGAAGTGGATCCGACGCTTATTCAGCTTGCAGTGGGCAGCGCAAATCTTCTCCAGCAGGAAGTTGAATTTTTCCATCAGGACAGCCTCGCACCATTACTCCTCGATCCAGTCGATTTGGTCGTTGCTGATCTCCCGGTTGGATTTTATCCAGATGATATCCGGGCAGGAGATTATGAGTTAAAAGCGGAAGAAGGACATTCCTATGCTCATCATTTATTCATTGAGCAAAGTATGAAGTATACGAAAGAAGCTGGATATCTTATTTTTGTTGTGCCTGATTTCGTATTTGAGAGTGATCAATCCGAACAATTGAACCGCTATTTGAAAGAGCATGCACATATTGTCAGTTTTCTTCGTTTACCGGAATCAAGTTTCAAATCATCACGGAATGTAAAAAGCATTTTAGTTCTTCAGAAAAAAGGGGTAAAGACTAATAGTCCGAAGCAGCCGTTATTAGTACAGCTGCCGTCGTTAACCAGTCATAATGCCATGGCAGACATACTTGGACAAATAAATCGTTGGTTTCAAACTTATAAAAATTAAACTTTATATGGTGGAGTGATGGTATGAAAAACGTATTGGCTATTAACGCTGGAAGCTCATCTCTTAAATTTCAATTGATTGAGATGCCTGAAGAAAAAGTATCTGCAATAGGAGTTGTCGAAAGAATCGGCTTGCCTGATTCTATTTTCCAAATAGAAGCCAATGGAAAAAAAGACAAAACGGTTCAAGATATTGCAAATCACGAAATTGCAGTTAAAATGCTTTTAGAAGCGCTCATCAAAAAAGGAGTTATCCAATCATACGATGAAATCGATGCGGTCGGACACCGTGTTGTGCATGGCGGAGAATATTTCAGTGATTCTGTACTTATTACAGATGAAGTGATTGAAACGATTGAAAAGGTATCTGAACTTGCACCACTGCATAACCCGGCGAATTTAACCGGAATCCGTGCATTTAAGGAAATCTTACCAAATGTGCCGATGGTTGCTGTATTTGATACAGCCTTCCATCAAACAATGCCGAAATCATCTTATTTATATAGCCTGCCGGAGAATTATTATACAGATTACGGCATCCGTAAATATGGATTCCATGGTACATCCCATAAATATGTTTCTGAACGGGCAGCTGAATTAATCGGTGCACCACTTGAAAGCTTGCGGTTAATTTCTTGCCATATTGGTAATGGAGCGAGTGTTACTGCAATCCAAGGTGGAGAGTCGATTGATACATCAATGGGATTCACGCCACTTGCAGGTGTGACAATGGGAACCCGCTCAGGAGATATTGATCCTGCTTTGATCCCATATATTATGGAAAAAACCGGGAAATCAGCGGATGAAGTGATTAATGTTTTAAATAAAGAAAGTGGAATGTTAGCATTATCCGGCTTCTCTAGTGACTTACGTGATATTGAGGAGCAGTCAGAGACAAATGAACGGGCAGCACTTGCGCTTACCGTTTTTGCGGAACGTATCCACAAATATCTTGGTTCATATGCTGCGAAAATGTCTGGTGTCGACGCGATCATCTTTACAGCAGGAGTCGGGGAAAATAGTGACACAATCAGAGAGAAGATCTTAACAGGACTTGAATTCATGGGTGTTTACTGGGATCCGAAGCGGAATGATGTGCGTGGTAAAGAACAGTTCATCAACTACCCGCATTCCCCGGTAAAAGTAATCGTAATACCGACGAACGAAGAAGTAATGATTGCCCGCGATACAATCAGATTAAGCGGCAACTAAAAAAAATGGGACGAGAGGATGTAAAAATCCTTTCGTCCTATTTTTTACGTCTAAGAAATTATAGAATGAAAATACTGTTTTTGTTTCTTTGTTTTTTTAAATTATCTAATTACTAATACGTCACATTTTGCATGTCTTGTGATGCTTTCTGAAACGCTACCGATGAGGAAACGTTCGACCGCGTTCATTCCTGTAGCGCCGCAGATGATTAAATCTGCTTTGAAATTCTCTGCAATATCACGCGGGACTTTTACTTTTGGAGAGCCGTATTCGATACATCTTACTAAATCAGTAAGCCCTTCATTTCTCGCTGTTTCAATGTAATTATCCAATAATTCCTTCGCATATTCCTCCGCACGCTCTGAAAGTGTACGGTCATATGCCTCAGCTGTTGCAAAAGTGCGGGAATCGATAACGTGTGCGATAACAAGGCGTGCATCATTGTTTTTAGCGATTTTGATTGCTTTCTTGAATGCTTTCTCAGCAGCTTCAGAACCATCTACAGCGATTACAATATTTTGATATTTCATAGTTATCTCTCCTCTCTACTTTAATTATATACCCTTTCTCGTAATGAAACAATCAATAATTGCCAATAAAAATTACAACATTGTAACATTCTTTTGGGCAAGCTAGCAGTAAGGAGGTGATCTTTTTGGATAAAAAAAATAAACATCCGAAGCTGTACACCGATCCAAAAGGTATCGAAACGGTCAAGAACCAGTTGAATGAAAGTTACCAAAGTGGTGTCATCGAAGACCAGCTTGAAAACAATCGGGGAATACACCATTTCAATAATAAAAGCAGATAAGCATGGATAAATTAATTAAAACTAAACGAAAATGACTGCGATATATCTATTCTAGCAAGGATTAAATCCCTAACCAGCCCCGTATATTCTCGGGGCGATGTATGAATTTGGTTTGGATTACTTTTCTAGGAGGTTTTGTCGCAGTCATTTTCAAATTATTTTCTGTCTGTTTGATTATGTTAATGCTTTAAAACAATCTTTTTGATACAATTAAATTGTATTGAATAAGCTTACGCAGGAGGTTGCGGGGAATGAGAATCGGTATACCGAAAGAAGTACTTAATAATGAAAACAGAGTCGCTATGGCACCATCCGGCGTCTATTCCTTAATTCAGGCAGGACACCAAGTATTTATTCAACAAGGTGCAGGAGAAGGTTCAAGCTTCACGGATGAAGCTTACAAAGAAGTAGGAGCAGTAATTGTGAATACTGCGGAAGAGGCTTGGACACAGGACATGGTGCTCAAGGTAAAAGAACCCCAAGAAAATGAATTTCAATACTTCCGTGAAGGACTCATTTTATTTACTTACTTACATTTAGCAAATGAACCTGAATTAACAAAAGCACTTACAGAGAAGAAAGTGACCGCGCTCGCATATGAAACTGTACAGCTCTCAAATGGTTCGTTACCATTACTTACTCCGATGAGTGAAGTTGCTGGACGAATGGTTACCCAAGTCGGGATGCAATTCTTAGAAAAAATTAAAGGCGGAAAAGGGATTCTCCTTTCCGGGATTCCTGGAGTTGCTCGAGGGAAAGTTGCAATTATCGGTGGTGGGGTAGTGGGTACGAATGCTGCTAAAATTGCGACTGGCTTAGGTGCAAAAGTTACAATTATTGATTTAAACCCGGATCGATTACGCCAGCTGGATGATATTTTTGGAAATTCCATTACGACCTTAATTTCCAATCCACATAATATCCAAGAAGCAGTGAAAGAAGCAGATCTGGTCATTGGCTCCGTACTTATTCCAGGTGCAAAAGCTCCGGTTCTTGTCACAGAGCAGATGGTGAAGGAAATGACACCGGGTTCGGTCATGGTTGACGTCGCAATTGATCAAGGTGGGAACTTTGAAACGAGTGACCGAATTACGACACATGACGCCCCAACCTTTGTAAAACATGGAGTCGTTCATTATACAGTTGCAAACATGCCAGGAGCTGTTCCGCAAACAGCGACAGTAGGTCTTACGAACGCGACTTCGCCCTATGTACTGCAGATTGCCAATAAAGGATACAAACAAGCGGTGCAGGATAATGAAGCTCTTCGTAGGGGAGTAAACACACTCGGCGGCTATATCACGCACGAAGCTGTTGCCAAAGCCCATGGTATGGAATATAAAGATGTTCAAGAGGTTTTAGATAATTAAAGAAAAAGCACTGGGGGATCCAGTGCTTTTTCTTTAATCGATAATCTGTAAATTTTTCGGGTATGCTGTTAATATCTCGGCACCGTTTTTCGTCATGAACATCATATCTTCAATACGAACACCGCCAGTACCTGGAATATAGATTCCTGGTTCGATGGTGAAGCACATTCCTTCTCTCAAAGCGAGCGTATTATCACTGCTCATCGAAGGATATTCATGGACTTCAATTCCGAGTCCGTGACCAACCCGGTGATTGAAATATTTACCGTATCCTTTCGATTCAATATATTCACGTGCCGCTTGATCGACTTTATTTACTGGCGTCCCGAGCTTCGAAGCTTCAATAGCTTTTTCATTTGCTTGGAGTACTGTCTGATAAATTTCTTCTTGTTCCGGTGTAACAGACTTATAGGCAACCGTACGTGTAATGTCTGAACAATATCCATCAAAAATAACGCCGAGGTCGAATAAAACCATGTCACCTGCAGTTATTTTCTTTTGGCCAGGTGTTCCGTGAGGGGAAGCGGTTTTCGCACCGGAGAGGCATGTCGTAGTAAATGACATCTCCTGGATACCTTGCTTTTTCATTTCATATTCAATCAAAGCGATGATATCCAGTTCCGTAGCACCCTCTGTAATAGCTTCTACACCCGTTTTAATGGCGAGATCGGCATATTGTGCAGCTTGCTTCAACAGTGTATATTCTTTTTTACTTTTAATAACCCGAATATCGGCAAGTATGTTTTCCAAATCGAAGAATTCTACATTTTGGAAGCAAGACGTTAGATTATTGTATCGTTCCAACGTGAAATGGTTATGTTCGATGGCCATCGATGCCGGTAATTTTTCCTGGCCGCGGAGGAAATCATTTAATAACTGCCAAGGGTTTTCATGGTCATGATAACCGATGATCGTATCGTTCCAGCCAGCCGCTTTTGCGTCTTCTACTTCCATGGCAGGAACAACGATAATTGGGTCAATTGTTTCACTGACATATACCGCAATGACCCGCTCATGGGGATCCGTATAATAATTGCTTAAATAATAGAAGTTAGCTGTAGAAGTTACCAAAGCACTATCAAAGTTATTCCGTTTTAGTTCTTTTATCAATTCTTCTATGCGTGTATTCAAGTAAATCACCTCAAGTAATATATAGTACTTTCTAGTATAGCACTCTGAATTATTTTTAGCATTTTATATTTTTCTTGAAACCTTTTTTATTTCAAACTCGTATTAATAAGCAAACAGTTCCAGATGGATGTTGACCCAATTTGTCTATTCAATTTTAACAATATTTCAAGGAGGAGATTACATGTTTCAATTTTTTAAGCGAATGAAGACGGTAGTAAGTTCAGAACTGAATGCGATGATTGACCGGGCAGAGGATCCCGTTAAAATGCTCGATCAGTTCCTGCGTGATATGGGCGAAGATATCAGAGAAGCAGAGCAAGCTGTTGCCAAGCAGATTGCGAACGAAAAGATGCTAAAGCGGAAAGTAAATGATACACAAGCATTAGTGGACCGTCGTCAGGAACAAGCGGAAAAAGCAGTAGAAGCGGGGAATGACGATTTGGCCCGCCGTGCACTTCAGGATAGGCGGGAGCATGAAGGAACACTCGCAACGCTCACGGAGTCTTGGGAAAAAGCCCAAGCAGATGTAGAGTCTCTACGTGATAAGCTTGACGAAATGAAGCGGGAATATAATGAAATGCGATTGAAGAAGGATTCCCTGAAAGCCCGTGCTGAATCTGCGAAAACAAGAACAAAAATGAATCGTACAATGTCATCCATCAGCAGTGATGATTCCCGTCAAGGCTTTGAGCGTATGGAAGAGAAAGTATTACGTTTCGAAGCGGAAGCAGAAACGTCTGAAGACCTTTCTCAAGCAAGCCGTACATTGGATGATGATTTCAGGGATTTAGTAACGAATGATGTAGATGATGAACTTGCAGCGCTGAAGCAGAAAATGGGTAAGGGCGACAGCGATAAAGGTGAATAAGGAATAGAAGGCACCGTTTAATGCGGTGCTTTTCTTATGGATAACTTGTTATCGCTTAACATTCTTTAGACAGTATGTTTTAATTTTAGTATAGATAGAATTTTTTCTAAAAGGGAGAGATAGTAAATGAAAGTATCTTATCATGGTCATTCCGTCGTTAAAGTCGAAACTGGAAAACATACGCTATTAATCGATCCATTTATTACGGGAAATGAAGCTTGTGACTTAGATCCAAATACTGTAGAAGCAGATGCTATTTTACTAACTCACGCGCATAACGATCATGTAGGGGACACGCTTGAAATTGCAAAACGGACGGGAGCGTTAGTTGTTGCCCCGAATGAACTCGCCGTATACTTAGGGACAAAAGGAATTGAAACCCATCCTATGCATATCGGTGGATCCCGGGAATTTGACTTCGGTAAGGTGAAATTCACGCAAGCATTCCACGGTTCGTCTTACACTGACAATGATGGTTCTATCATTTATGGCGGAATGCCAGGAGGAATTCTATTCACCGCAAACGGGAAAACAATTTATCATGTTGGAGATACAGCGCTATTTACCGATTTGAAGATGTATGGTGAAATGAATGATATTGAAGTTGCATTTATTCCAATCGGTGATAACTTTACGATGGGGCCGGAGGATGCACTTATTGCAGCGGATTGGATCAATGCAAAAGTAAGTGTGCCAGTCCATTACAATACGTTCCCGGTGATTGAACAAGACGCGGACGCTTGGGCAAGCAAGGTGAACACTGGAGAAGGACGAGCCTTGAAGGTTGGAGAGTCTATAGAACTGTAAACTTCTGAAAAATAGTAAACATAAAGACTATATAAATGCTCAGCATGCGTTTATATAGTCTTTTTTTATCACGCATTAACGATCTACAATACCCCTACCCCTAAACAGGAGGTAAGCCTAACATGTGAAGGTGGGGGATATATAGTCCGCAAATCCCTGATTCTGTTCAACTAACATTCATTGGCGGAGGTAAGGAAACCCCCACTGAATGAAGTTACACTTTATGTTTTTTGCTAAATTTACTAATTAAGCTAACTATTTCTATGGATTGGTGCTATAATCACAGGCATAAAGGTTTATTTTTTTTATGATTTAGGGGAGTGCACATAATGGAGTTATTCTTATCAATTATATTTTTTCTGTTTGGTGCGACTTTCGGGTCGTTTTTTAATGTGGTAGGGATTCGCTCACCAAAAAGTGAAACGTTCGTTAATGATCGGTCTTACTGTCCGAAATGTAAGAAAACCTTGACGTGGTATGAACTAATCCCAATTATATCTTACCTATTACAACGAGGGAAATGCCGAAATTGTAATGAAAAGATATCCGTAATTTATCCTGTTGTAGAGAGTCTTACTGGTGCTCTGTTTGTACTTAGTTACCTAACGATAGGATGGAACGCTGAGCTTGTAACCGCACTGTTACTCGTCTCGATGCTGATGATTATCTTCGTCTCAGATATCCATTATATGATCATTCAAAATAAAATTTTGTTGTTTTTTCTTCCGCTGTTTATTATTTTGCGCTTTATTGTGCCACTCGACCCTTGGTGGTCACCGATTGCAGGAGCAGTTGTTGCTAGTGTACTCCTAGCATTGATTATTTTAGTTAGCAGGGGCGGAATGGGAGCAGGGGATATGAAGTTATTTGGGGTACTCGGGATTGTTTTAGGCTTACATAATGTGCTGCTCGCTTTCTTTTTAGCCTGTCTGATTGGAGCGATCGTTGGAAGTTTATTGATCGCTTTAAAGATTGTAAAGCGAAAACAACCGATTCCTTTTGGACCTTATATTGTGGTGGGAGCTTTGATTGCTTATTTTTATGGGGAAGAAATTATTCAACTATATACCAGCTTTTTCTAGTAGATGGATCCCTATAACAAGTGCATTCATAAAATATACTAAATTCTTGCTTCTGTTCTTTTAAATACTTAAACCTCATAAACTAATAGCAACGAAAGGAGGGGCCACACATGAAAAACCAACCAATCCTCCGACTTCTGCTTGCTGGTTTCATGCTTTATTTTGCCTGGCCGAAAATCCCACAAGCGACATCAACCCTTGAGATGACTTATTGGGCGATGTGGCTGTTGTTCTTTCTTGCAGTAGTTGGAGCTAATTTTGCAAATCTTTTACAAATGATACAACCACCGGTAATGGAACAGACTGTAGAGGAAAACAAAGTTCGTGACAAACATTGAGTTATTACGCCTTAAACTGTATAATTGAATTAAAACTTTGGTATAGTACAGATGAGGCGGTGTTAACAATGGCTACAAAGCACGAAATGATTTTACAACACATTTTATCGTTGGAAGTTGGCCAGAAAATCTCCGTACGTCAAATAGCGAAAGATTTGGATGTTAGTGATGGAACCGCATATCGGGCAATTAAAGAAGCGGAAAATCAAGGACTCGTAAGCACAATTGAGCGGGTAGGAACTATCCGTATTGAAAAGAAGAGAAAAGAAAATTTCGAGCGACTGACGTTTGCAGAGGTTGTTAATATAATTGATGGACAAGTTTTAGGGGGCAGGGAAGGGCTGCATAAAACACTTAGTAAGTTTATAATCGGTGCCATGCAGCTGGAGGACATGATGCGTTATACCGACGCAGGTTCCTTACTTATTATCGGGAACCGAGTGGAAGCGCATTATAGTGCGCTAAAAGCTGGAGCAGCTGTATTAATAACTGGAGGATTTGATACAGACGAGAAAAATAAAAGGCTTGCGGATGAAACGGATTTACCAATCATCTCAACAAGCTATGATACGTTTACCGTAGCATCGATGATCAACCGAGCAATATATGACCAGCTCATTAAGAAAGAAATTATTTTTGTTGGTGATATTGCGACACCTTTGGAAGAAACATTTTATCTTAAAACGAGTGACAAAGTGAAAGATTGGTATAAGCTGAATAAAGAGTCAACGCATACACGTTTCCCTGTCATTGATAGCAAAAAGCAAGTTGTTGGTATGGTTTCGTCTAAAGATATTGTTGGACAAGACGAGAACTTGGGGATTAATAAATTGATGAGCAAGAAACCCCATGTTGTCCAGCCCAAGACATCGCTTGCTTCAGCATCCCATACGATGGTCTGGGAAGGAATTGAGCTATTGCCTGTAGTGGATGAATCAAGGGAGTTGACCGGTGTTGTATCACGGCAGGATGTGTTAAAAGCGATGCAGCAGATTCAGCGGCAGCCGCAAGTTGGGGAGACGATCAGTGATATTATTAATAGTAATATCGTCGCTAGTGAAGATAATCCCCATGTGTTTATTTCAAAAGTTGTTCCACAGATGACGAATCATCTCGGTACATTGGGGCACGGTGTATTTACCGCTCTAATTATTGAAGCGAGCAGCCGGCTATTGATGGATACTCGGAAAGCAGATCTTACCATTGAGAATATTACGGTTTACTTTACCAAACCGGTACAAATCGATAGTGATTTAAGTATCCACCCAAAAATCCTTGAAATCGGCCGATTGTATGCGAAGATTGATGTCGAGGTATATGATGATCGTATATTGATTGGTAAAGGGCTTTTGATGGCTCAACTCATCAGTCGATAAAACAATTCCGCAAGAAGCTTACGCAAGCAGTAAGCCATTTGGGCTATGCCAGGTGCAGATTGGACGTGGCTAGTACAGGCAACTTTAGTTAACCATAGCACCTTAATTATATAAATTCCTGAATGAAAAATGCACCCACTTGTTGGGTGCACTTTTCATTCAGATGGATGGAGTCTGCGATATTCATTCTTGTAATGTTTCGATTCGTTATACCCGCGGACTATTTGCATACCGCCCAAGATGGCGAAGACGATTCCGATGATTATGGAAAGTACACTTTCGTAAAAGAAATATTGGTTGATACCGAAAAGAAGAATGAACGCACCGAGACAGAGGCGGGATCTTCCATTAAAATATTTCTGCGTTAAGATATCTTTGCTTTTCACAATTGCAACCTTATAATAAACATATAAGACAATGGAAATAACAATACCGATAGGGAATATAATCATTCAATCTCTCCTATATATGCATTCTATGAAACCATACATTGCGATCACAAGTCTATTTTAACTTGTTTTCATTTATAATGCCAGTTCGTTCCGATTAAAAGAGAGAAGAATGCTTAATAAGATGATTATTTTCTAAAATAAGATTGGAGCTGTAGTATGGAGAAGCAAGCAATTATTAAAGAAATTAAACAAAATGACACGATAATTATCCACCGGCATGTTCGACCGGATCCGGATGCTTTAGGTTCGCAGGCGGGGTTGAAAGAAATCATTCAATCTTCTTTCCCGGAGAAAGAGGTTTATATCGTCGGGGAAAATGATCCTGAATTCGACTATCTTGTGAAAATGGATACTGTTCTTGATGCGACATATGAAGGGGCACTTGTTATTGTTTGTGACACAGCGAATACACCGCGAGTTGATGACGGGCGGTACGTGAAAGGGGAAAAAATAATAAAAATCGATCATCATCCGAATGTTGACTATTATGGTGATATTCAGTGGGTAGATACAACAGCAAGTTCAACGAGTGAGATGATTTATGCGTTATACGAAGCAGGGAAAGAGGAAGGGCTTGTTTTAAATGATGAAGGAGCGCGACTTCTGTATGCAGGGATTGTCGGAGATACGGGCAGATTCCTTTTTCCAAGTACGACGAAGAAAACATTTCAATATGCTGCGGAACTCGTGACGTATCATTTCGATCGTTCGGAATTATATGAGAATCTCTATAGTGTAGAGACGCATATTCTCCGCTTGAAAGGATATATTTTAAAGGAATTTGAAATGTATGATTCAGGCCTTTGTGCAGTGAAATTAACGAAGGAGTTGCTTGAAGCGTTCCAAGTTTCACCAGATGAGACTGGGCAGCTTGTTCAAGTCTTTGGAGATGTAAAAGGGATTAAAGCATGGGTCATTTTTGTTGAAGAAGATGAATTGATTCGGATTCGTCTCCGTTCGAAAGGACCGATCATTAATGATATCGCAGCTAAGTATGAAGGTGGAGGGCATCCGATGGCGTCTGGTGCAACTATTTACAATTGGGAAGATGCTGATCGGGTCATCCATGATCTAGATGAAGCTTGTAAAAATTATCCGAAGTAACCCAGACTTCTTTATTGTCTGGGTTATTTCCAATTCTTTGGATCCTCACGCTGGGGGATAATCCAACAGCCAGCAGGAGTCTTATCAAACACCACATTCAAATTTTCCTTTGCAACATCCCGTTCGAGTAACCGAATAAGTTCTGGGGATTCAGCAAATGCATTTTCCCCGTTTTTCAACTGTTCAATTTTTTGATTTAATAA
This sequence comes from Oceanobacillus sp. AG, assembly GCF_009746545.1. Lineage (NCBI taxonomy): Bacteria > Bacillati > Bacillota > Bacilli > Caryophanales > Bacillaceae > Oceanobacillus > Oceanobacillus sp. AG. The sequence continues at coordinate 11,738 of NZ_WOWT01000036.1, read as the reverse complement.
TGACTTTGTAGGTATGACCATTGCGCTTATCCTCCTTTATCACGCATTAACGGTCTGTAATACCCCCCACATCTAAACATGAAGGAAGCCCAACATGTGAAGGTGGGGGATAAAAAGTCCGTAAATCCCTGATTCTGTTCAACTAACATTCAGTGGGGGTAAGGATTCCACACTGAATGAGTTTCACTTTATCATTCCATCGTATGGGCTTTTGACAAATAGGTTCCTATTCATCTCGAAAAATGTTCAATTCGCTATACTAGCGTTAGCAACGATTCCTAGCTTCGGAGCAAAGATCAAACGGGTAATGGAGAAATGGTACGTGACATTATCTACTGTGAACGCTTTATTCTCAATTGCCGAGATGAGTAATTCTTCATTAGAAGATACAATAAGAATATCAGTACCAATTAGGTGGCTGATTTCTTCCTTGATTAATGTTTTCAACTGGGAGACGAGCAAGCTGTCATTTTTCAACACATCCGGATTGGAAATCGTAATTTCAATTTCTTCTATCGCTAGTTCGGTGTCTTGATCTTCCTGGCTCTCAAGCAATACTTTATTCTGTTGCCTTAAGTCAATGATTTCCTCGCCTAACTGATAATTCTCTGCTAGTAAGTCTTCGTACATGACACCGTACATATAAATTAAAACGAAATAACTAATAAGGCCGCCGACAAGAACACCAATGAAGAATCGTTGCCATTCCGGGCGTCTATAATAAGGGGGGAAGTGCATTTATGACATCCCTTTCTCGGTAAGCCATTCAATAATTGTGATGCCAAACTTTACTCCTCCCATTGCCGAGATGATGAGGAGAACCTGTTTCACTAGATCAAAAGTTGAACCGTCGAGTAAACCTCTCTCTACATTCGCAATCGCATCGAACGTTCCACCGATTGCTGCTACAATCGCCCAAATGCGCAGCCGGTCCGCGATTCTTGTCATGGATGATAACGGGGCTTCCCCGGTTGCAAAGTCGCCGATACTCCCGATAACCGAACCGCCAAGGATTACGCCAAGTGCGATGAAAAAACAATGGATAAATGCTGCGAAAAACCGTTCCTCCATGATGCGCTTCACTCCTTTTAGCATGTCCTTTAATATTTTATGTGCCGATTGTTGCGTTTATGAGCCTCCTGAGAATAACGGGAGAAAAATACGTAAGCGTATGCTTGTTCTTATATTATTGTTATAATAGAAGTCAGTGAAAAGAAGGTGGGATTGTATGTCTTACATACATTTACAAGTTAGAAGCGGCTATAGCCTGATGAACAGTACAATTACCATTGAAAAGTTACTAAATAAAGCGAAAGAGCTACAATTTCCGGCACTTGCCCTAACGGATGAAGGAGTACTTTACGGCACGATTCCTTTTTACCGGGCATGTCAGAAGGCAGGAATTAAGCCGATCATTGGCTTGATTGTACCGGTTGCAACGGATGAACAAGGATCGGTTTCGAAGCTTACCTTACTTGCAAAGGATAATAATGGGTATCATCAGCTGATGCGTTTGAGTACATTTCTGCAAACGGAAGATAGAGCGGCACTCTCCTTGGAAGATTTAGCAAATCATTCGGCAGAACTTATAGGTATCCTACCACTTAAGGATACGGAACTTTCTTCTAAATTGAGTGAGAATAGTTTCCAGGATGTAAAAGAGTATTTGCATGCATTTGAAGGGTTATTTGGACCGGAAGACTTTTACATTGGTATCGAAGAAGGTGGGAGATCCACTACGCTACTCAAGGCTTATGCTGATACATATCCAACCAACATTACAGCTATCACCGATGTCCATTATCTCGAGGAAAAGGATGTATACAGTTATGATTGTCTCCTTGCTATGAGAAGCAGCAGGCAGTGGGATATGCAATTGTCAACTCCGGCTTTACAGAATAAGCATTTACGCACTGTGCAGGAAGTAGAGCTAGAACTTGGAGAAATTTTCCCTGAAGCAATTCGTGAATCGGTAAAAATTGCAGAGAAATGTTCGGTTGAAATTGATTTTACGAAACGATTCCTTCCAACTTATCCGCTCAAAGAAGGGGTAGATGTACATACCTATTTAAAAGAACAATGCTATTTGAAACTAGAGGAAAAGTACGAGAAAACGACGCCAGAAATTAAAGAGCGTTTAAATTATGAACTAGCTATCATTAAGGCGATGGATTTTAGTGATTATTTCTTAATTACAGCTGATATTATTGCTTATGCCAAAGAAAAAGGAATCGTTGTCGGTCCAGGGCGGGGTTCTTCAGCTGGCTCCCTTGTTGCTTATACGCTCGGGATTACGGCTGTCGATCCTATAAAATATGATTTACTGTTTGAACGTTTCTTAAATCCGGAAAGGCAGACGATGCCAGACATTGATATCGACTTTTCCGATGAGAGACGTGATGAGGTCATTGCGTATGTCAGGGAAAAGTATGGTAAGGAGCATGTTGCCCAAATTATTACGTTTGGTACATTTGCAGCAAGATCATTAATTAGGGAATTGATAAAGACGCTTGACGTGGAACAACAAGATGCAAGATTTATTTTAAAGGAAATTGCCACCCAGCCGTCGAATTCTATAGTAGAGATGATGAAAGGTCTCCCGGAATTAACGGATTATATTAAGCAATCCACTAAGTTGAAGCTATTATTTTCTATAGCTGTCCGTTTGGAAGGTTTGCCACGTCACATCTCAACCCATGCGGCAGGTGTTGTTATAAGTGAACGGCCATTACGTGACCACGTCCCACTTACAACTGGATCAGGTGAAACTTATTTAACTCAGTTTGCCATGAATGATCTCGAAGCAGTTGGTCTATTGAAGATGGACTTTCTCGGTCTAAGGAATCTGTCTTTACTTGAAAAAGTCATTCAATCGGTCAACTATACGCGGAAAGAACCACTCCGTTTAGAAGAAATCCCTGTCGAAGATGCAGAAACGTTTAAACTCCTGCAGGAAGGTCGGACGAATGGAGTTTTCCAATTGGAGTCAGCTGGGATGAAGCGAGTATTAAAAGAGTTACAGCCGACCGATTTTGAAGATATTGTTGCGGTTAATGCCCTTTACCGGCCAGGTCCAATGGATTTCATCCCGACTTATATCGCAAGGAAAAATGGACAGCAGACTGTCGAGTATCCCCACCAAGACTTAGAGCCAATCTTGGAATCGACCTATGGTGTGCTCGTTTATCAGGAGCAGATTATGCAAATCGCAAGCAGAATCGCTGGTTTCAATCTAGGGGAGGCAGATATTCTACGGCGGGCCGTCAGTAAGAAAATTTATGCAGTCATGGAAGAAGAGCGCCAGGCATTTATTGAAGGTTGCTTGAACAATGGTTATACAAAGCAAGTGGCTGAGGAAATATTCAGTTGGATTGTCCGTTTTTCCAATTACGGATTCCCGCGTAGTCATGCGGTTGCTTACAGTAAGATTTCATATCAATTAAGCTACTTAAAAGCAAATTATCCTGCAAGCTTTTTTGCCGAAATTCTAAGTGCAGCTCGGAATCAGCAGGATAAAATTCAGCTTTACTTAAAAGAGATGCATGAGATAGGTCTGGAACTTTTGCCACCATCGATTAATCAGAGTTTCGGTAAGTATTCAGTGGAAAAGGGGCGGATCCGGATGGGACTGCGCTCGATTAAAGGAATAGGTGGGGATGCAATTAGGGCTATTATCGAGACGAGGAGAAAGGCACGTTTTAAAGATTTGTTTGACTTTTGCCTAAGGGTGCCAAGCGAAACAGTGAAGCGTTCCACGATTGAAAACTTGATCCTTGCCGGCGCCTTTGATGACTTGTATGGCAACCGTGCAAGTTTACTTGCCTCCATTGATCAGGCGATGGAGCAAGGAGAATTATTCCGTGAATTTTATGACCAGCCCAATCTTTTTGAAAACCAGCTTAGTCTAGAAGGAAATTATGTAGACATAGAAGATTTCACTGTCGCGAAGAAGCTTCAAGATGAGAAGGAATTGGTTGGGATGTATATTTCCAGTCACCCGCTGAAAAATTATCGTACCAGGCTTCGTGCGAGTGGTTACATGCAACTCGCTGCACTAAAGCATCTCTTAAGAAAGAATGATACGAAGATTGTTGTGATCATTCAGGAGATAAAGCAAATTCGAACGAAGCGCGGTGAACAGATGGCATTTCTTGTGATTGCGGATGAACAGGATACACTGGATGCTGTCATCTTCCCTGATACGTATAGGGAAGTAAAGCGCTGGCTTGAGGAGGAGCAGCTTGTAGCCATTACGGGTAGAGCGGAAGAAAGAAATGGTCGCTTACAATTTGTTGTGCAGAATATGGAACTTTTCAATGAAGAGAACCTTGAACAAAAGTCAGAAAAAATTATTTTCATCAAATCGACGAAAGAAACGAATCCGGATGCACTTAAAGTCATTGATCGAGTTGCTAAAGAGCATCCAGGGGGTACAGCGATTATTTTATATAATGAAGCACAGAATCAATCATATAAATTAAAGGAAAATTATTTCCTCCATCCATCTAGCGCTACCTTGAACAAGTTACGGACTTATTTCGGAAAAGACAATGTCGTCATGAGAAAAGTCTAGTCTTGTACGAAGCTTTACAGAAGTTTCTCATTTGATATAATATAGAAGTTGCAGGTGGTCTGACCACTAAAGCGAACCGTTAACCGTCTAAATATGGGAATATTTAAAGGGGAGATTATAATCATGGCAAGCCTAAGAGATGAAGCATTACATATGCACAAAGTGAATCAGGGTAAGTTATCGGTTGAGTCGAAAGTTCAGGTGAACGATGCAAAAGATTTAAGTCTCGCCTATTCACCAGGTGTAGCAGAGCCTTGTAAAGAAATTTACGATCGTACGTCTCGTGTATACGACTACACGATGAAAGGAAATATGGTTGCTGTCGTTAGTGATGGCTCAGCAGTGTTGGGGCTTGGTAATATCGGACCGGAAGCAGCACTTCCTGTTATGGAAGGGAAAGCTGTCTTGTTTAAGAGCTTCGCAGGGGTTGATGCGTTTCCGCTTTGTTTAGCAACTCAAGATGTGGATCAGATTGTAAATACAGTAAAACTGCTGGAGCCGACTTTCGGTGGTGTGAACTTGGAAGATATTGCTGCACCAAACTGCTTCATCATTGAGGAGCGCTTGAAGGATGAAACGAATATTCCGATTTTCCATGATGATCAACATGGAACAGCAATTGTTACGGTTGCAGGCTTAATTAATGCACTTAAACTTGTCGATAAGAAATTTAAAGACATTAAAGTCGTATTAAGCGGAGCAGGAGCCGCGGGGATTGCGATTGCCCGATTATTAGAGAGCTTTGGTGTACGCAATATGGTAATGACAGATTCCCGTGGGGCAATTTATGACGGCAGAAGCTATGGAATGAATGAGATTAAAGAAATGGTTGCCCAATTTACAAACCTTGACAAGAAGGAAGGCACGCTTGAAGACATGCTGAAAGATGCCGACGTATTTATTGGCGTTTCTGTTGCGGGTGCTCTTACAGAAGGAATGATTGCGAAGATGAATAAGAATCCAATCATCTTTGCTATGGCAAATCCAGAACCGGAAATAATGCCAGAGGAGGCAAAGAAAGCAGGCGCGAAAGTGATTGGCACTGGTCGCTCTGATTTCCCGAACCAGGTGAACAACGTATTGGCATTTCCGGGAATTTTTCGCGGGGCACTAGAAGTACGTGCAACAAGAATTAATGAAGAGATGAAAGTAGCTGCGGCAGAAGCAATTGCTTCTCTGATATCGGACGAAGATTTGAATGAGGACTATGTGATTCCTGCACCATTTGATGCACGTGTTGCTCCAATTGTAGCAAAAAGTGTTGCGAAAGCTGCAATGGAATCGGGTGTTGCCCGTATTCAGGTCGATCCGGAAGAAGTAGCAGAGAAGACGAGAGAACTAACAGGGAATTATGAATAAGAGATGAAGAAGCTTGAGAAGGGATAGATGTTTAAGGTGTCAAATCCTTCCAAACCAAAAGTATATCAAGGTGTGCTAGAGGAATTACGGGTCTATATTAAAGACAATCATCTATCACCTGGTGATAAACTGCCTTCGGAACGAGAATTAGCCGATAAATTACAGGCAGGCAGATCTTCCGTCAGAGAAGCATTACGTGCACTCGAATTATTAGGGCTGATTGAAACCCGTCGCGGTGAAGGTACATTTTTAAGATCCTATCAATCGTTACAGTCTGTGGAATTATTATCTTCATTTATTTTATTAGCAGATAGGACAAGAGATGAACTCCTTCAAGTAAAAACTATGATTGAAAAAGAAGCGGTGAAGTTAGCATGCCCGAATATGGATGAAGTTGCAAGGTCCAAGTTGAACGCTTCGATCAACCAGACAACTGTACTTGAGGAAAAACATACAATTTTTTTCACTTATTTACTTAAAAAAGCGAATAATCAATTATTGCTAAAAATCTGGATGCTGTTGGAAGAATTCTCAAGTTCCATCACAAAAGCTCATTATGATGAGCATTTTTATAACCAATTAATGGAACTCTTGGCAAAAAAGGATTACGATGCCATAGAAGAGTTATATAAACAGCAAGATCATCAATTATATGACTAAATCCGAATAGCTTACAAATTATGACAGTATTTTCTTCTTGGATAAGCTATGATGTGGAAGAGATATGCAAAGCACGCTGTTAGAAAGAAGGAGGTATGATCTTGCTAAAAGATATATTTGGCAAGCGCAGACGATATGCATCGATACCCAGTGAACAAGGGAAGATGGATGTTCCGGAAGGTCTCATGCAGAAATGTAAAGGATGTAATAAAATCTTTTACAGAAAAGAAGTGAAGAAATCCCTGCATGTCTGTACGAACTGCGGCTACCATCATCCACTTACCGCTTGGGAGCGGATTGATAGCCTCTTTGATGTAGACACATTTGTTGAATGGGATGCAGAGATCTCTTCTGCCAATCCGCTAAACTTCCCGGATTATATAGAAAAAATAGAAAAAGACCAAAAGAAAACGGGCTTAAATGAAGGGGTAGTAACTGGAAAAGGTTTAATTGACAGCCATCCAACTGCCTTTGCCGTAATGGACTCGAACTTCCGAATGGGAAGTATGGGTTCAGCAATTGGTGAGAAAATTGCCCGCGCGGTTGAAAATGCAAGAAAAGAAGAAATTCCGTTCATTATTTTCTCAGCATCAGGAGGCGCAAGAATGCAGGAAGGTGTTCTAAGCCTTATGCAAATGGCTAAGACGTCGATTGCTATCAAGCGATTCAGTGATGCAGGAGGATTAATGATTTCTGTTATGACCCATCCGACTACAGGAGGAGTGTCAGCAAGTTTCGCATCTATCGGTGATTATAATTTCGCTGAACCAGGTGCATTAATTGGCTTTGCAGGCAGAAGAATTATTGAACAAACAATCAGGGAAAAGCTTCCCCAGGATTTCCAGACCGCCGAATTCCAGCTGAAGCACGGACAATTGGATAAAGTAATCCACCGGAAAGAAATGCGTAATACGCTTGCCCAGTTGCTGAAGTTGCATGAGAAGGGTGGAGAATAAGAAATGAAGCACGTATTGGATTTTGAAAAACCGGTAGTCAATTTAAGAGAAAAAATTGCCGAGTTGAAAAAGATCACACAAGATAGCGAAATGGATTTAACGGATGAAATCTCAACCCTTGAAGAAAGATTAAAGGTGTTGGAAGATGATATATATGGGAATTTGAAACCGTGGGAACGGGTGCAGATGGCAAGACATGGCGAGCGTCCGACGACACTTGATTATATCGAACGTTTATTCACTGATTTCATCGAATTCCATGGAGACCGTTTATTTGGAGATGATGCCGCTATTGTCTCTGGTATTGCTTTTTATAAAGACAAGCCAGTTACCATCATCGGACACCAACGTGGTAAGGATACGAAGGAAAATATCCGTCGTAACTTTGGGATGCCACATCCAGAAGGGTACCGGAAGGCATTACGCCATATGAAACAAGCCGAGAAATTTAATCGGCCAATTATTTGTTTTATCGATACGAAGGGGGCTTACCCTGGAAAAGCAGCAGAAGAACGTGGGCAAAGTGAGGCAATCGCAAGAAATCTAATGGAAATGGCAGGTCTAACCGTCCCGATTGTATGTATTGTCATCGGGGAAGGCGGTAGTGGAGGAGCCCTTGCTCTTGGTGTTGGAGATTACATTCACATGCTTGAGAACTCAACCTATTCCGTTATCTCGCCTGAGGGAGCAGCGGCGCTCCTTTGGAAGGATGCTAGTTTAGCTAAACACGCGGCGGAAACGATGGGAATTACTTCCTACGATTTGAAGAAACTTCATGTCATAGATGAGATTATTCCGGAACCGCGGGGTGGTGCACATCGTGATGTCGATGAACAGGCAAAATTTATCGATACAGTCCTATCAAAATCCCTCAAGACACTAGCTACATACGATGAAGAGGAATTATTAGAAAAAAGATGGGAAAAATATAAACAAATTGGTGACTACATGAATCGATAAAAAATAGGCGGTGCTTTGTCTTTTTAGTGACAAGCGCCGCGTTTTTTGTTATTTTGGCGGTGAAATAATTGCTATTTTGCCGTTTTTTATTTATCTTTAATGTAGTGAGGTAAAATGATACAGGGTATACAAAATTAATAGTACAGTTTTTCCTTGCTTGAGAATAGATGTAAAAGTTGAACTCATGCTTGTACTCATAAAACCTATATTCGAGGTGAAGAAGATGAAACGAATTGGAATATTAACAAGTGGAGGCGACGCTCCGGGAATGAATGCAGCAATCCGGGCAGTCGTACGTAAAGGTATTTATCATGGACTGGAATTGTACGGCATTAAGTACGGTTACCAGGGATTGATGGAGGGACGAATCGAAAAAATGGAAATCGGCTCGGTTGGAGATATTATCCAGCGGGGTGGGACGATGCTTTATTCAGCCAGAAGCGATGAATTTAAAACTGATGCAGGCCAGGAAAAGGCAATTGAGCAGCTGAAGAAATTCGAAATTGATGGCCTCGTTATTATTGGCGGAGATGGAAGCTTCCTTGGTGCGGAGGCACTTACTAAAAAAGGCTTCCCTTGTATTGGAGTCCCTGCGACGATTGATAATGATATAAAGGGTACAGATTTTACAATCGGTTTTGATACAGCACTGAATACCGTTATTGAAGCAATTGATAAAATCCGTGATACAGCTACTTCGCATGAACGTACCTACATAATTGAGGTAATGGGTAGAGACGCGGGCGACCTTGCATTATGGGCAGGGCTAGCTGGTGGAGCAGAAAGTATCCTTATTCCTGAAAATAGGGAGGACTTCGATAGTATCGTTGATCGTTTGAAACGCGGCCACCAACGCGGGAAGCGTCATAGTATCATTCTCCTCGCTGAAGGAGTAGGTAGCGCTTTTGATTACGGTAAAAGAATTGAAAAGGCGACACAACTCGAAACACGGGTAACGGTTCTTGGCTATATTCAACGTGGAGGCTCGCCTACCGGAGCAGATCGTGTGCTTGCAAGTAGACTAGGAGCTCGCGCAATGGAGCTTTTAATGAATGGAAAAGCGGGTAGAATGGTTGGCATAGAGAATAATCATCTCGTTGACTATGCCATTCATGATATCTTTGACAAGCCAAGTACAGTTCATGAAGAAATGTACACTTTATCGAAAGAGTTGTCGATTTAGCATATACAAGGAGGAATTACATTGAGAAATACAAAGATAGTATGTACTATTGGTCCTGCTTCTGAATCGGTGGAAACATTAGAGCAATTGATGGATGCAGGTATGAACGTTGCAAGATTAAACTTCTCCCACGGTGACTATGAGGAACATGGTGCCCGTATTAAAAACATCCGTGAAGCAGCAGCGAATCGAAATAAAAATGTTGCAATTCTATTAGATACGAAGGGGCCAGAAATCCGTACAAACCGCTTCAAAGGTGGTAAGGCGGAAATACAATCTGGCAGCACTGTTTATATTGCAATGGATGAGGTCGAAGGAAATGCGGAACGGTTTTCTGTTTCTTATCCAGGATTGATCAATGACGTTTCAGTTGGTTCGAAGATTTTACTAGATGACGGTCTGATCGAGCTAGAAGTTGTTTCAATCGATAAAGAAAATAATGAAATTGCAACAAAAGCTCTAAACTCGGGAGAAATTAAAAATACAAAAGGTGTGAACGTACCAAACGTATCGTTGAACCTTCCGGGTATGACGGAAAAAGATAAAGAAGATATTATTTTCGGTATTAAAAACAATGTCGATTTCATTGCGCCATCCTTTATCCGCCGAGCATCTGATGTACTGGAAATTCGTCAAGTGCTGGAAGAACATCTTGGCAACAGGATCAACATCATTCCTAAGATTGAGAACCAAGAAGGTGTAGACCGGATTGAAGAAATTTTAGAAGTAAGTGACGGCCTCATGGTTGCGCGTGGGGACCTTGGTGTAGAGATTCCTGCTGAGGATGTGCCACTTGTACAGAAGGAATTAATTAAAAGATGTAATCTTGTTGGTAAACCAGTTATCACTGCTACACAAATGCTCGATTCAATGCAGCGTAACCCGCGCCCTACCCGTGCAGAAGCTTCAGACGTAGCAAATGCTATCTTTGACGGAACGGATGCAATCATGTTATCTGGTGAGACTGCAGCAGGTATGTATCCTGTTGAATCAGTCCAAACGATGAACAATATCGCACTGAAAACAGAATCTGCACTCCAGCATAAAAATATTTTAAGCGAGCGCTCGAAGCTTGTTGAAATGACAATTACAGAGGCAATTAGCCAGTCGGTAACTCATACGGCGATGAACTTAGATGTCCAAACAATTATTACTCCAACAGAAAGCGGTCATACCGCACGTATGATTTCCAAGTATCGTCCGAAACAGACGATTTTAGCTGTTACGTTTAATGAACGTGTAAATCGCCAGCTCGCACTTGTATGGGGTGTACACCCGGTTCAAGGGGAGAAGACAGATTCCACTGACGAAATGCTAGATGTTGCGATTGAACGTGCATTATCAGCCGGTATTTGCAGTCATGGTAACCGTGTAATTATTACAGCTGGTGTTCCAGTAGGTGAAAGTGGTACGACGAACTTACTGAAAGTCCATATCATTGGAGATGTACTTGCAAAAGGTCAAGGAATCGGCCGTCAAAGTGCTTACGGTAAAGCAGTAATTGCGCTTAACAAAGAAGAAGCTATTCAAAAGGTTTCTTCCGGCGATATTCTCGTTACTTATGGTACAGATCGTGACATGATGCCAGCAATTGAAAAAGCCGGCGGAATTATTACAGTAGAAGGTGGATTAACTTCACATGCTGCAGTAGTCGGTCTAAGTCTTGGCATTCCAGTCATCGTTGGAGTGGAAAATGCTTTAGAATTACTAAAAGACGGTCAAGACGTAACAATCGATGGTACAAAAGGCGATATTTATGATGGCCATGCAAGCGTACTGTAATTAAAGTGATAAGCAATGTTTTTCTAATGAAGAGAAGCATTGCTTATTCTTCTATAATCAACTTCTACACAAAAAATCAAAATAGAACACTTTCACTCAGCGTAAGTATTTTGTGCATTTATTTTATTGGCGTTCTAATTACCGTTCAGTTGCCCGGCGGACGGATGCTTTCCACGGGCACGGCCTCAGCCTCCTCGGAAGAAAACCGCTTCCTGCGGGGTCTTCGGACTCGTGCTTTTCCCGTAGGAGTCACCGTCCGCCGGGC